>NZ_WOWT01000025.1:0-63534 GCF_009746545.1 Oceanobacillus sp. AG | reverse complement strand
ACTCAACTTTCGCAGCCCAAACTAGGCAGGTATACCTTGATATAGTTAGGTAATCCCGCAAACCAATACTGTAGTTGACTTTTGATTAACTTTTTGAATTTCTTGTTCGTTTTATTCAAAGCATCTTCAAGAAGCTCGATTAGTTGTTGTAATGCAACTGCCCAATCCAGTTCATTTACTTCGTCACAAAGTTCATAAAACATCCCGCCAAGTGTGCGGTCATCTGTACTACAGCGGTTTTGCCAAGACAAAAGGATATATCTTGAAAAGACAATCGTCGTGTGGCTGATTAGTGAATCATAGGATCTACCTTGAAATTCCTTTTGTAATTTCAACAGAGATTTTGTCGCCTTGAAAAAGACTTCAATGTCCCAGCGCATTCCGTAAATTCGAATAATCTCTGTTTCTGTTAACGTACAATCCGTACTTAAGATAGCTAACCATTCACTTCTTTTATTGCGATTTCGAACGAATACAACTTTTACTGGTACTCCGTTTGCCATCGTTGTATGAATAGAGCGCAAGATACTTTTGTTTCCCGATGCTGGTTTCGCTAGACGATAAAGTTCTTTTAAATTAACCCGTTTTTCATCAACTAAATAACGTTGATTGGTAGCTTTCACCATACCAATAACGTCTATACCTTGTTCCACAATCGATTGAATCAGTGGCTGCTGGGTAAACCAACTATCCATTAACACATAAGATGCGTCTATTCCTGCAGAAAGTGCCCGTGAAATCATAGATGGTAGTTGTTCTGGAGCTGTTTGTAGGGCTTCTTCCCGTCTTTTATAACCAGAAGTGCGTTTGTCTACTTTATTCGAAATATCATTGATTTTTGACTTCTTTGAGCTTAATAAGGAGAAGTCGACTGGCATGAAAGTGGCACCATCCGACCAACCAAGCGTAAGCATACGAAAACCTTTGTAAAAACGCATTTTTTGAGATGCGTGATCAAAACAGCGAGCCAGTAATTCTACTTTCTTACTCCGGTTCCGTTCATAGGCAGAGTCATCAACGATTAACACTTTTGGACGATCATTTTTGGTCAACCGACTTACTTTAGAAATGGTTGAAGTACTTAGTGAAAGTAAAAAACGGCGCCAATTATACTTGGAATAGTTTAAAAAGCGATAGATGGTGTCTTTCCCTGGCAGACTTTCTGATTTTTTGCTTTCAAGCAATCGGAACCAATTTTTCTGTTCGAAAATCAAACAAAATAGGAGCTGAAATAAATAAGCACAAGAAAACCCAAATCCTTTGGTGATACCGGCTTTCCGCAAATGTTTAAGCATCTCTAATTCATTAAAACCAGATTTTAATTCGGTTGGCATTTGATTATTTTGGTCATTATTCGCTATCATAGTAGGAGGCACCTCTTCTATTTGGTAGTTTTTTCTAGACAATTAAACTATACCAAAAGTGGAGGTGTTTTTCTTTTTTATAGTAGGCAGATGTCAAGGTCCATAATGAATTTCCAAAAGTACTTTACCAGATAAAGGTTAGATGTCATTTTTACTCTGCGAAAGTTGAGTTAGTTATATTAAATTACTTTATAACAAATTCTCAGGTTTGACACTAAGAATCGCAAAAAACGTTGTGATTTCAATGTTTTTGCGGTTTTTTTGCTGGCTAAAACAGCGTACTATTTTCCTTTTTCGTTTCTTTTAAATTTTATTTCATTTTGGATCACTATTTGAAGTAAAGAACTTAAAGAAACATTATAAAGATTCATCCCAATCCCAATAACACATTTTTTTCTACTTCCCTTTCAATTTAAGAAGATTTTCCCGGATTTTTGAATGAGGGTATTATGTTCAAATAAGACCGGAGATGTTTTTTTGTACGTCCATCGGAAAAGTATTATTTATCCCTTTCTCTTACCACCCTACTTGCATTATCAAAATGAATACTTTTCATCCCTTCAAAAAAAGTATATTTCTCACGTAAAACGTCAATCAGACTTTCATTATCAAGAGGAAGTTCTTCTAAATAATACTTCGAGAAATGAAGCCTACTTACGATTTCCTCTTCGCTTTGCGTAGTAGTCCCATGGCCTGGAACAAGGATCCGAATCGAATGATGATGTAAAATCTGTTCAGCAGTCCGGATCGTCTGTACGTAGTCTCTATAATTACTGAAAATGAATGGAAACTCTACATCGGATAAATAATCACCTGCAAGAAATATTCCATAAGGCTCAATCACTGTAAACAAACTATCCTTTGTGTGCCCAGGCGCAAGATAAAATGTTAAAGTCACTTTCCCCAACCTTAATGTTTGCACGTCTCGGGTTACAACAATATCCGCCGATGGATAGATTGATTTATAATTTCGCTTCAAATAATACATTTGATCAAATGCTTCAATTTCTCGCAATACTGCTTTTTTATTCGGATTTTGCTGAAACACCTTTGTAGCGATGACTTTTGCCTCCGGGAAGGCCCCTGCTCCAATAATATGGTCAATCACTATGTGTATAAATAATATATAATTGCCGGTCACCAATCATTTCATCAATACAAGCCCTAATTGTTTCTATTTCTTTAGGAAGCCATGTTGGATCCGTCATTATAACTGCATCCTCTGCTTGAATAATCGCCGAGGTTGTCATATATAGAGCACTTTGGAAAACAGTTATATGTTGATTTTGGAATTGAATCATAAGAATTCCTCCTGATTTTATCACGCATTAACGGTCTGTAATACCCCTACTGAATGAAGTTTCACTTTATGAAAATAGCCCAAATGATAAAACTCTCATTTGGGCACGTCCATTATTTTTTAAACTTTCCATTAAAAATAAAATTCTCTAATGGCATGCGTTGGTTCGGTTGTTCACGCTCTTGTAATACTTCAGGCAGTTTCTCTTTTTCATCCTGATAGCCAATCGCGACGAGCGCTTCTATATTATACTCATCCGGAATCTCGAGTACGTCCCGTGCTCTATCGAAATCAAATCCCGTCATCGGATGGGTAATCAGTCCTTTCCTATTCGCCTGCAGAGCTAAGAATGCCCAAGCTGCTCCTGTATCAAACGAATGCGAGCGGATCACATTCCCATCCCGCTCCTTCTTGGAAATGATCAACGCTAATACAGGTGCACGTGTACACCAAGCTAAATTCCCCTCATAAAGGAATGAATGGAACACTTCCCGCTCTTCCACTGTCTTCGCAAGGATGAATCTCCATGGCTGAAAGTTAAAAGTAGAAGGAGCCCAGTGGGCCGCTTCGAACAAAGCTAATAATGTATTGTCTGGCACCTCTTTTTCCGAAAATGAACGCGGCGACCAGCGCTCAAGAAACATCTCGTCAATATCATATTCGGATGTTCTGTACTTCCTCGTTTCTGTCATAACCATCATGTATTTCCTCCTTCATGCTTCTCATTATACAAAGAAACTGTATTTCTTGTATAAATCAACCTAATGAATAGACTACTACTGAATAAAATGACTTTGGTTGCTTTCTACATGCATAACATTCTTTGAACGCTCACGACTGAAGTTACGAGTATTCTAGGTTTAGTTTATTCATAAGAAGCGAAATCTAACTTTATAAAGTGAAACTTCATTCAGTGGGGATCCTTACCCCCTCCACTGAGTGTTAGCTGAACAGAATCTGGGATTTACGGACTGTATATCCCCCACCTTCACAAGTTAGGCTTCCCTCATGTTTAGAGGTCGGGGGATTACAAACCGTTAATGCGTGATAACAAGGATTTTCTGAATTAAAAGCAGAATGATTTGGAGGATTCTAGAGATAATGGGAGAAATGAGCCAATAAACGGGTTTATACTTTAGGACGCATAAACTCTACATTCTAAATCAACGTAAACAAGAACATACCATGTTTGAGTTAATGTTTTTAAATGCGTATAGTTAATAGGTAGATTATTTTTATGGATAAAAAAATACAGATGTGCATCGTTAGCTTTGTATATCAACAAAAATTACACAAAGAGGTGAAGGTATGCCGATTATTGAAGTTAAGAATCTAACCAAAGTGTTTGGAAGAAATACGAGACAAGCACTAAAACTTCTAGACGAAGGCCGCACGAAGGAAGAAATCTTAAAAGAAACTGGTGCAACGGTCGGAGTCAATCGCGCAAATTTCTCTGTAGAAGAAGGAGAAATATTTGTTATTATGGGGCTTTCAGGTAGTGGTAAATCCACATTGGTACGATTAATCAACCGCCTGATTGAACCGACACAAGGAAATATTTATATTGATGAGGAAGACCTTTCTAAAATGGATAAAAACCAACTAAGGGAAGTTCGCCGTGAAAAACTAAGTATGGTCTTCCAAAAATTCGGTTTATTCCCGCATCGAACTGTATTGGATAATGCCGCGTTCGGCTTAGAAATCCAAAAAGTTGATAAAGCGGAAAGGGAAAATCGA
Organism: Oceanobacillus sp. AG; assembly: GCF_009746545.1. Taxonomy (NCBI): domain Bacteria; kingdom Bacillati; phylum Bacillota; class Bacilli; order Caryophanales; family Bacillaceae; genus Oceanobacillus; species Oceanobacillus sp. AG. Next base: position 59,133 of record NZ_WOWT01000025.1, on the reverse strand, counting down.
GCTACAAAAGCACTTGAAATGGTTGGACTTGGTGGATACTTGAACCAGAAACCAGGCCAGCTTTCCGGTGGGATGCAGCAGCGTGTTGGTCTTGCGCGAGCCCTCACAAATGACCCCAAGGTCCTTCTAATGGACGAAGCTTTCTCAGCACTTGATCCACTAATTCGAAAAGAAATGCAAGATGAACTCATCCAATTACAGTCGAAAATGAAGAAAACCATTCTATTTATTACACATGACTTGGATGAGGCATTGCGTCTAGGTGACCGGATTGCTTTAATGAGAGACGGGAACATTGTCCAAATCGGTACACCAGAAGAAATTTTAGTAAATCCCGCAAATGATTATGTGGAGAAATTCGTTGAAGATGTTGATAAATCCAAAGTGTTAACAGCCCACCATATCATGAAGCGTCCAGAAACCATTCAAATTGAACGACATGGTCCACGGGTCGCACTGGAAAGAATGCGTGAGGAAGGTATTTCTAGCATTCTCGTAACTGATAGAAACCGTAAATTAAAAGGTTATGTAACAGCAGACGACGCTTCAAAAGCAAGAAATGAAGATGTTAGGGATTTAAATGAAATTATTCGTACAGATATACCGAAAGTAGATAAAGAAACACCTTTACAGGATATCTTCTCTATCATCTATGACTCCCAGACCCCGGTAGCCGTTGTCGAGGATGGGAAGCTATTAGGTATTATTGTGCGAGGTGCTGTAATTGCAGCACTTGCTGGAGAAGGAGAGGTGACAAATGGTGCTTAATATTTCTAGTATCGTACCAAGAATTCCTGTTTCAGAAGGGGTTACTGATGCTGTTCGTTGGATAACAGATAAATTTTCCTTTTTATTCAACCCAATTAAGCAGCACTTCGGTAATCTTATGGAATTCATTTCAGAAACTGTATTGATGAATATCCCGCCATTCATTTTCATCCTACTTATTGCAGTTATTGCATTTTTCATAACAGGGAAAAAGCTCGGCCTTGCTGCATTCTCAATCGTTGGACTTTGGTTTGTTTATAACCAAGGGTATTGGGATCAGATGATGAACACGATCACGCTCGTCATTGTAGCGAGTTTACTTTCCATCATCATCGGTGTACCGGTTGGAATCCTGATGTCTAAAAGTAAGATTGCCGAAACTATCATCACACCGATACTTGACTTCATGCAGACGATGCCGGCATTCGTTTACTTGATTCCTGCCGTTGCTTTCTTTGGTATTGGAATGGTACCGGGTGTAATTGCTTCATTAATCTTTGCAACACCACCAACCGTTCGTTTTACCAACTTAGGTATCCGTCAGGTGTCTGCTGAACTAGTGGAAGCAGCCGATGCGTTCGGAAGTACCGGTTCACAAAAACTATTCAAAGTAGAACTTCCAATGGCTCGCCCAACCATCATGGCTGGCATTAACCAAACAGTAATGTTATCATTATCTATGGTAGTTATCGCTTCGATGATTGGAGCACCAGGTCTTGGTAGAGAAGTACTATCTGCCTTACAACGTTCTCAAGTAGGTCCAGGATTTGTATCTGGTGTAGGAATCGTTATTCTTGCAATTGTTATTGACCGTATGACGCAAAACTTAAGTAAAGAGAAGAAATCAAGCTAATGGCATCTTTTCCACGGAAAATGTTCCATAAATAGTAATGAGTTTTAATAAAGGAGAGATTTATATAATGAAGAAGTTCAATTGGAAACGTCTAGGGGTTGTATTAGGCTTATCTACGGCACTATTTGCTGCAGGTTGTGGCTCCGGAGATGATAGCTCATCTGAAACAGGCGACGATGCTGCTGGTTCTTTAAATGGTGAAGTTGAACTAGCTTATGTAGAATGGGATACAGAGATCGCTTCTACACATGTTGTTGGTAAAGTTTTAGAAGACTTAGGATTTGATGTTACATTAACTCCTCTAGATAACGCTGTTATGTGGGAAGCCGTTGCTAACGGTGAAGCAGACGGAATGGTTGCTGCTTGGTTACCTGGAACACACGAAGCTCAATTTGAAAACTATGGTGATCAGATGATTGACCTTGGCCCTAATTTAGAAGGAGCGAAAATTGGTTTAGTTGTTCCAAGCTATATGGATGTTGACTCAATCGAAGACTTATCGGATGAAGCTAACAAAATTATCACCGGCATCGAACCAGGTGCTGGAGTAGTTGCTGCTTCTGAGCTTGCTGTAGAAGAGTATGACAACTTAGACGGCTGGGAGGTTCAAACTTCTTCAAGTGGTGCAATGACGACCGAATTAAGAACTGCTTATGAAAATGAAGAAGATATTATTGTAACTGGTTGGTCTCCACACTGGAAGTTCCAAGCTTTTGATCTGAAATATCTAGATGATCCAAAAGGTACTTTCGGTGAAGCTGAAACAATCAACACTATGGTACGTGAGGGTCTAGAAGAGGACCTTCCGGAAGTTTATCAAGTTCTTGATAACTTCCACTGGTCTACAGAAGATATGGAAGAAGTCATGCTTAAAATATCAGATGGTGCTAACCCTGCAGATGCAGCCGCAGAGTGGGTAGAAAATAACCAAGATAAAGTAGACGAATGGACAGAAGGCATTGAAGAATAATTGATAAAAGGACTGGTATAGTTACCAGTCCTTTTTACTTTGAAAAATAGATTGTTTTTACTATAGAACACTAGTTCCTATTATGATATAATTGCCTTACCCCCAACGGGAAAGGGGGTGGACCTATGGAGGCAATGGCAATAATAGTAGCTTTCCTTGCACTGGTAACCGCAGTAGTTAATCTGACATCGGCTCTACTAAACGCAAGAAAAAAGAAAGACCATCGCTCGGGCAAGCGATAGTCAGCTATTATGGGCAAGGGAATAAACTCCCTTGCCTCCTCCATATTCTATTTTAAATATAACCGATTTATGCATGAATAGCAACAATTTAACGGTCAGCCAAACCAATTAATACGAACGTGGCAATCCTAACACATGCTGACCTAGATAAGCCAAAATCATATTATCATTCACCGGAGCGACTTGATACATCCTTGTCTCTCTAAATTTGTTCGACGACAAGAGCATCCGGCTGATTTCCCCTGATTTTGCGTAAATCCACGAGAAAAAGACTGATTCCGTCTGATTTCTTCTTTACTTTCTCTGAAGGAGTTGTGCGAGCGAGAACAAGGAGTAGATCTGATTGTGTGTGGCTTCATAGTAATGAGTCATTCTATTTCAAGTGTCCGTAATGCCTCTCTAATCGGCATTCTGCTTACCCCGATCATTTCTGCGAGTTCCGTTTGCACAAGCCATTTTCTCGGCTCAAAGTCTCCTCTTAAAATAGCACTTCTTCAAATACTGCAAACTTGGTTATGTAACATTTCCCGAGTACCGATTTGCAGATTCTTTTGTTTAGACATGTTAACGTCTTCCTTACGCGAGCTTCACTATTCTAAATTGTATCGCAGCAAGGAAGGAATATGAAGTGAAAAGTTGAAAGCAGCGTTTTTTCCTCACGAGTTTCAATCTTTTTTAGGCTGCTCCTCTAGACCATATAAAATCCAGCGATTTCCATATTTTCATTGACCGTTACCTGGAAGGTGATATCCGCGTCATTGAAGACTCCTTTAATTAATACCACTTCATGGTCTTCCACTTCCTCCGTCTCCTTATATTCAAAAGCAATGAAATCACCGAGCTGCTCTTCCAGACTCCCCCATATTTCTTGAAGTTCTTCTGCTCCGACTTGTGCAGCCATCGTTTCATCAAAATTTTCCGTTGCTTCCTCGTATTGCCCGTCACTCAATTGGTCAATAAATTCTTCCGCGACGACAACTGCTTCATCCCTCGTACCGTCTCCATTCTCATCCGTCGTCTGTTCTTCCGCTGGCTCTATACCTTCTTCTGGAGTTTCTACGGATTCCTCCGTGTTTTTTCCCCCGCTACAGCCTGCTAAAAATAAGATTGCTGCTATTAGTAAAAAACTTACCACCTGTAATTTCTTCATAAAGACTGTCCACTCCTTATTTTAGTTAAATTTTTCCAAAATCCACTCGCCAATATCTTGTATCACATTTTCATCCACTTGATTCGGATATTCATATTCCCGAAGCGTCCCTTCTCCCGCTCCTTCATAAGCAATGAAAAAATGATTCAATCCGGGATAGCTGATAAACGTTGCGTCATCATGATTTTCCAATAATTCTTGCCAATATGCATAATCTTTATCATAGAAAACTTGGAAATCGTCCTCGCCTTGCAAGATTAGTAACGGCTTATCCAATTCTCCGATATACGACTGGACATCATATTCAGCCATTTCTTTTAAATAATAGCCATTTATCCCAAATACAGTAACTTCTTTGGACTTCTCTGTCGTCAGCTTTTGTAAGTTTTGGGCCTTCTGATACTCTTCTTCTACGGACGCCAGCTGTTCCTTCTGTTCCTCTTCATTTGCGATGAGTTTTTCAATCAGGTATAAATTCTGTTCATAAATAATCTCCCATAAAGGGCGAGGAGAGCCAGCAAGACTGATAAGCCCAGCGAAGTCACCGCCTTCTGCATCGATCCGAGGCGCGAGCATTCCGCCAAGACTGTGACCTGCCAAGTAAACATGTTCCGGATCAATACGGGGATCAGACTTCACTAATTCAGCAGCCCGAATCGCATCTTCTACCGTCTCTTCATAAACCGTCAGATGAGCTGTATGTTTAGCCATCTCGTTACCGTACGCAAGGGTGCGCTTATCATACCGGATAACAGCAATCCCTTGTTCCGCAAGTCCCCAAGCAAGGTCGCGGAACGGCTTGTAGGCAAAAGCTGTCTCATCTCGATCTGATGGTCCGGAACCATGAACGAGCACCACTGCAGGAAATTTTCCTTCGCCTTCTTTAGGAAGTGTAAGCAGTCCTTCTAGCTCATATTCTGTTTCCTTGCCAACAATTATTTCCTCTTCTTTAATCGATTCCGGCAACTCCCTTTTAGTAAATCCGTCTGCTAAACTCAAGCCAACTAAACGCGTTTCCTTATTAAAAATCAAGCGAATATCAAAGTAATCCGTTGTGTACTCAAGACTCGCTTCTACAACATCCAGATCTTCCGTCAGGTTGTCCGCTTGCAAGGAACTTAATTCAACAAAGTCTCCCTCTGTTACTTTCTCTTCCCAATCGCGCGCAAGTTCAACCGCAGACAATGATTCCTGCAATTCATTGGAAAACCAAATTTCATATAGCTTATCATATTCCCCTGCTTGTAATAAACCTATCACTTCTTCCCCCGCTTCTTCAACTGTCGGTGCCGGCGGATCATCTTTAGCACAACCTATTAATAAAACAAGGATTATCAAGCACCCCAGCATTAGCCAATTCGTACGCATGGGCGTTACCTCCATTATGTATGTTCAATCACTTGTATTACGGAATAATTAGAAAAAGGTTTCGTCTTTACTTAACTAATCATCACAATTTTTGCTCATTGTTTCACTTAATAAAATTGAATAAGATCCGTTTTTTCCTTTCTTCTATGTTACCATAATGCAAAAAGGATTAATCAGATAGACCTGATTAATCCAAATGCACATAAGTGGTAAAGTATACACTTTTCCGACGGGGAGAGAATCAATGGTTGCAGGCGAATCCTAATAGCCCCAGCCAACATAGGATGTACCTACAATAATTAAAAGGATGAATAACACAACAATCAAGGCGAAACCTCCGCCATATCCACCATATCCTTTCACTTCACTCATTCATAACACCTCCTATCCCTTGATACGATTACTATATGAAATAAAATAAAAACGGTTATAGTTAGTAACCCAGTGATGACAATATGGAAGTCATTACTAGAGATTTTTGTTATTGAATATTTGAAATACCAATTGTTCACGTAATACATTTTTCACGCATTAACGGTCTGTAATTCCCCCACCTCTATACATGAGGGAAGCCCCAACTTGTGAGGGTGGGGAATATACAGTCCGTAAATCCCTGATTCTGTTCAACTAACATTCAGTGGGGAGGGAAGGAATTCCCCACTGAATGAAGTTTCACTTTATGGTTTTTTTGCTTATTATTTTGGCGAAAACCCCAGTATAACTGTCCCTTTAATATTTATTACTACTGCATACAATATTAAGAACTTTAAATATTTTGGAGGTGACATTGTGTCCGTTGAACATTATCATAAATTGTGTAATCATTATATGGGAAGAGCTGTAAGAATAAGAACCCATGATGGAAGGGTTCATCATGGAATTATCCGCCACGTTGACCGTAGAAGAGTATATTTAGAACCAATTCGGTCAAATAGAAATTTAGGTGGTTTTGGTTATGGATATTATGGATATGGATATGGATTTGGCTTTGGAATAGCATTAGGAGCAATTGCCGGTATAGCTTTAGCATCATTATTCTTTTGGTAGTCCTTTATCCCACAATGGCTTGAAAAATATTCAAGCCATTTGTTCCTTTTCACTTCAAGTTAAAAGTTATGTATTGGAGGGGTCGAATACATGTTTCCAGAAAGACCAAGACGACCTATGCCGTTCTATCCATATAGACAACAACGAAGGGCACCTAGGCATAGACACGGGTTTCCAAGGGATTCCAGCTTGTTTACAAATATGTGGACTCCCGATGGGGATTGGGATTTTGACAAAATGATTAAAACTGGAAGAAAAGCCATGGATTTATACAATCAGGTGAGCCCGTATATTACAAGATTTATAAGAAGATAAATAAGGGGGAAATGCTATTGGGTCATACGTACCTTGATTGTTTAGCCGTACTCGGAATTGGTGGAGCACATCCAGGGGGCCTAAAACTAACAAAAGAAATTCTTTCCGGGGAAGCGATAGATCAAAGTAAATCCATCCTGGAAATTGGATGTGGAACTGGTCAAACCTCTGCTTATATTGCCGAACATTATGGATGCGATGTTGTTGCTCTGGATAATAGCAATATAATGCTGGATAAAGCGAAACAAAGATTTGCTGCGATAAATTCAGTTATTGAAACCATCCACGGAAATGTTGAAAGACTTCCATTTGCTGATCATTCTTTTGATTTTATTCTTTCCGAATCTGTTCTGTCCTTTACCAATATTGCCTTATCCATCTCTGAATGCCAACGCTTATTAAAACAGGGCGGTAAATTGCTGATGATTGAGATAGTACATGAACAACCATTATCTGAAAAAGAAGAGAAGAAAATAAAAGATTTCTACGGATTTTCACAATTACTGAGTGAAAATGAGTGGGTAAGATTACTACGGCAAGGAGGGTTCGAGCAAGTAAGCGTCGAAAAACCTACAATAAAATTTGATGAACATGATTTAAAACATGCTACTGAATTTTCTCCATCAGAAAACGTAAGCCATGAATATTTTAATATCCTTAAGGAACATGAGTATTTATCAAATTTCTATAAGGATAATTTAGGTTATCGTATATTCCGATGTAGCAGCTAGTCACTTACTCATTTTTAGAGGTAGTATATTCTCTTTGAAGTTGAATTGCAGAAATCACCGCCCCGATGGCTTGGGTCCACGCCCCCACTTCGTCTAATAAACTAGCATCTACGTTTTCCGTTTGTTCCTTTATTCCAGAGATTGCTTGAATGCTATTGCCGACAACCTGTAAAAAATCCCCTTGAAAAGCAATAAAATCATTTTCTATTATTGCCGGTACTAACGCAAGGCCACCCCCTGCCACCTGAATAAGATTACCTCTAATTTCAAGATTGGCATTCTCTTTATATAACCCTGTAATAACAAAGAGATTTCCAATAGATTGTACCTTATTAGCAATTTTGCTTTCAGGGTTAATTGTAGCATCCGCCATTACAGCACTTCCAACAGCCTGCAAAATGTTTCCGGTCTTCGCTATAACTTTTCCATCATCTTCAACAAAGGGGGGATCAATTGCATTGATGATCGTTCCAACCGCTTGTATCCATGCCCCAATAACGATTTGATTAACAACCATGGGCTCACCTTTTTCGAAATTACTTCTACGCTTATCAGAAAGGTGGGTGGGACTTCTCTCAACAAACGGAGAAAAGTGCTTAAATTATTATATATAGATGTAAAAGAAATTGTGAGGATTAATTAAACTACCCGCTTCATTCTTCTTCAGATTCACGCTACAAATTACTTCACCAAATGGGACAAAGAACTTAAATAATATTGAAAGTGATGCCAATGATGGATATAATTAGATTATTGAAAACGGCATGTGTCAGTCAGTTATTTCTGCTTTACTGCATATAGACAAAATAAGGGGAGTGATTTTCATATATTATCTTACAAGAATAGGAGTAGTGGGTGTTTTTATAATTTTAGTTGTTTCCATTGCTTTCTTATGGGACTATATTGCAGGTAAATTGGAAAAAAGCAGGGTGAAAACAAAAATAGGAAAAATGATAACAGTATTGATAACAATGATTCTCCAATTATTATTTGTGTTGACGATAACTGCAATATATCATTTAACTTTTATTGATACCCTTTTCGTAACATGTTTCTTAATACTAACGATAACATGGATTCTTTCTTATTTCGGTAATTATAATCAAAACAGTCAAAGCATCACGGATAAATATCAAGGAGGCAATGATTATCAAGTTAAAGTATTTAAGTTAAGGTTAAATCCAGTTCTAATAGGTATTTATTTTCGATAGTTGGAATATTATTCGGTTTTCTATACTATGCTCCTTATTTTATTTGAAATCTTGCTTTGGTTGTTTGAAATAGACTAGGAATTCTAACCGTTTTGTGGTTAAAAAACTCCCCATCCAGTAACAGAGAACATAATTATTTCTCCGTCTACTATATGGGGAGCATATCGACATTTTAAGTGTCTCTATTTATTTTTCTTCAACAGGTTTTTTCCATAATCCTAGTACTATTCCCGCAACAACCATGCCGATAATAAGCGACAGTATAAAGAACCAAGGATGTTCCGCAAGTGGGGCAACGAATAATCCTCCATGTGGGGCAGGTATCGCGCTATTCCAAGCTTGAGTCAGTCCGCCTGCAATTGCCGCACCTAAAACAGATGAGCCAATTACGCGTAGGGGATCGGCCGCTGCAAAAGGAATTGCTCCCTCTGTAATAAAGGAAATCCCCATTACATAGTTGGTCATCCCTGACTTCCGTTCCTGATCGGTAAATTTATTTTTAAAGAACGTCGAAGCGAGCGCAATCGCGAGTGGTGGGACCATTCCGCCAGCCATGACAGCAGCCATCAAACTGCCATCACCTGTATCGGTGAAGATTCCAATTGAAAAAGCATAGGCTGCTTTATTAAACGGTCCACCCATATCAATCGCCATCATTCCACCGAGCAAGGCACCAAGCAGAACAGCATTTCCTGTGCCAAGATTTTGCAGAAAATCAAGCATCGCATGATTAACGGTGGAGAAAACTGGACCGATGATGAAATACATTAAAAGTCCTGTAATAAATAATCCGACAACAGGATAAAAAAGAATTGATTTTAATCCGTCGAGAGACTTGGGTAATCCTCGGAATGCCCTTTTTAGAAATACAATTACATAACCTGCCAAGAAACCGGCAACGAGTCCGCCAATAAACCCGGCATCACTTTGAACCGCCATTAATCCGCCGACAACACCTGGCATTAATCCAGGCCGGTCTGCAATACTCATTGCGATAAATCCGGCAAAGATCGGGATGAGGAAGTCAAAAGCACTTCCACCGACTCCATTTAAGAATAGGAATATCTGACTTTCATCCCCAACAAAACGTTCAACTAAAAAGGAAATTGCCATCAAAATTCCGCCGCCAACAACAAATGGAAGCATGTGGGAAATTCCGTTCATCAAGTCCTTGTAGATCTTATTCCAGATAGATCCCGCTGATGTCTTGGCTGTGTTATTTTCAGCTTTTTCTCCTCCATCGGATGAATGATAAATCGGAGCATCCTTCTTAACCGCTTTTGTAATCAGTTCTTCTGCTTTACTAATTCCGTCACTGACAGATCGGTCGAGTAGCGGTTTTCCGTGGAATCGGTCCATCTCCACTTTTTTACTAGCAGCGATAATCACCGCATCCGCCCGCTCGATTTCCTCATCCGTCAATTTATGTTTTGCACCGTCCGAACCGTTTGTCTCTACCCGAATATTTACATTCATTTCGGCCGCTTTTTGTTTCAGCGCATCCTCTGCCATGTACGTATGGGCTATTCCAGTCGGACAAGCCGTAACCGCTACGATGAATGGTTTTTCTTCCTGGGTGACTTCTGTTTTATCAGATTCTGTAGTTTCCTCTTTTTCTTCCGCTTCATCACCCTCTGCTTTGCTAAAGAGATCTTGAACTTCATCTGGTGTTGTAACTTGCTTTAGCTTTTCCACAAAATCCGGGTCAATTAACTTCCGGGAAAGGGCTGCTAATGTTTGCAAATGCGTATCGTCCTCGCCATCCGGCACCGCTATCATAAAAAATAGATACGTCGGCTGGCCGTCCAACGATTCAAATTCAACCCCTGATTTGCTTTTCGCAAATAATACGGTCGGTTCTTTCACCGCTTGATGCCGGGCATGAGGCATTGCAATCCCATCACCGAGTCCAGTAGATGTTTGAGCTTCTCTTGCTAAAATAGCCTCTTTAAAAGAAGCAAAATCATTTACGACCCCGTGAGCTTCCAGGCTCTTTATCATTTCATCAATGACGGATTCCTTTTCCTGTGCCTGCAAGTCCATAATCATAATATCTTTTCGCAGCAAATCGATCACTTGCATCTTCCTCACTCCTTTTTAAAGTTTTGTTACAGTAGTTTGATTAATTAAAGCATTTATTTCATCTGCTTTCGCTAAATCATAGGAAAACGCTGTTGCACTTCCAGCAGCAAGTCCCATTTTAAAGGCTTGAACGATATCATTTGTCTTTACATTTTCTCCGATGAAGCCTGCAACCATGGAATCTCCCGCCCCAACAGAGTTTTTCAATTCCCCTTTGGGACTGATTCCTTTATAAACCGCATCTTCTGTAAATAATAATGCTCCATCTGCACCCATAGAAACGATTGCATGACGAGCACCTGCATCGATTAATTTTTTCCCTGTTTCAATTATGTCCTGCTCCTCCGTCAACTTAACGGAATATAATTGCTCCAACTCTTGTAAATTCGGTTTAACGAGCAGTGGATTGTAAGCTAAAGACTTTTGCAAATCATCTCCAGTTGTATCGATTACAAATTGGGCATTGATTTCTCGAATGATTTTTTCATAAAAGTCATCCGGCAGAGAGGGGGACTTGCTTCCCGATAAAATAACGATATCATCAGAAGAAATCGCTTTAAGCTTTGCCATTAATTTTTCAGCCTCTTCGGGTTGAATGACGGGCCCTTTGCCATTAATTTCTGTTTCCGGATTCGTTTTTAATTTGATATTAATCCGTGTATCGCCTGCAATTTTTGTAAAGTCTGCGGCAATCCCGTCACGTTTAAGCCATTCCGAAATAAAATCACCTGTAAAACCACCTATAAATCCAAGTGCCTTTGTGTCCATGTTTAATTCATGTAATATGCGCGACACATTGATTCCTTTTCCACCGGGAAGCTTGAAATCCCCATCCATATAATTCAATTCGCCTATATTCACTTGCTCCAATTGCACGATATAATCAATGGATGGATTCAACGTCACCGTATAGATCATTGCTCCGCCTCCAATATAGTTGTTTTTTCCTGATAATTTGTTAAAGAACGATCCGTCCTATTTGTAATAATAGTTGCTTCCTCGATATCACCGACCTTGGAGAATGTCACCTTCTCCCACTTTGAATCGTCCGCTAACATATAAGCCATTGCGGATTGAGTTATAGCGGTTTTTTTGAGTGCAGCCTCATCCGGGTCTGGTGTCGTGTAGCCATATTCCAAATGTATTCCATTCGTGCCTAGAAAGGCTTTGTTAAATTGATAGCTTTTCAAATCCCGCAAGCTATCAGTCCCGATAACCGCTTTAGTAGAATATTTTACTCTTCCGCCAAGCAAGAAAGCCTGTATTTCTTTATCCGCAAGCAGGGAAGCATGGGCAACCCCATTCGTCACGACGGTAATGTTTTTAGCTGTTAAAAAGTTAATCATTGCTAGTGTTGTTGTACCTGCATCTATATAAATCACATCATTTTCTTTCACGAGTGAGGCAGCCAATTTGGAAATGGTTTGTTTTTCTTGAATGTTTTTGGATGATTTTTCCGAAACAGATAACTCTTCCTCCAACTGATAGGTACTTCTTGCTCCCCCATGAATACGTGTAAGAAGCCCTTTACTTTCCAACTCGCTTAAGTCTCTTCTGATCGTTGATTCTGAACATTGGAGTTCATTCATTAACGCTTGGGACTTTACAATATTATTTTCCTTTAGTTGTTTCAGTATAAAAGAATGCCTCTCCTCGGTTAACATAACAATCCCTCCATCACCCTTATAATACCATCAAAAACAGTCATAATCAATCATAAAAAGCCATTCATCATGTATGATGGAATGACTTTTTAACACCTATAATTCATGTTCTATTATTTAAGATGCACCATCTGCTAAAAATAATTCCGTATCTAGTACCATGCGAAGAGTCTTTAATATATGCCCGTCAAAATCATCATCGAACACATCGACTACTTGAAAACCTTTTGCATTATAAAATGTGTGTCCGATTTCATTATCTCTTTCTACATTTATGTAGACTTCTTTTACCCCTTCCAACCGACTAATCCCTTCTTTCAGGAAAGCCGTTCCGATTCCTGATCCTTGATTTGCGGGATCAATATAAATTGCTCCAAGTTCAGCTTTACCATCTGAGTCTGCTGGAGAATAATTGGCAAATCCAACTACTTTCCCTTCTACTTCAGCTACGAGCAACAAGGAATTAATCACACGGTGCTCCATACTTGCATCACTATAGGCAGCATTTAAGAATTTTTCCTGAATTGCCGATGGAATAATTTCTTCATAGGTTGCATTCCATGTCTTTTTCGCGATTGCTTGAACGCTTGAAATATCAGATAGCTTCATTTTGCGGATGGTGAATGACAATGAACCCTTCCTCCCTTTATAATTAAATATTTTCCTTAAGTATATACAACTACATAAGCATTACAATCAAATTATATTCGCTTTATGAGACAGCTTCGAAACAAATATCAACTCTTTCAAAATAACTAGAAATCCTCTATAATTATCGTACAAGGGAGGTGAAAAAAGGATGGAACAAGAAACTGTTTTAAAAGAAATACTACATGCATTCAAGCTTCATGCACAACATATTGATGAAAAAATGGATGGCTTGAAAACAGAGCTTGATTCTAAAATGGATAACATGAAAACAGAGCTTGAGTCCAAAATGGATAACATGAAAATAGAGCTGGAATCTAAGATGGACAAAGGCTTTTCACGTGTTGACCATCAAATTACCGAGCTTGGAAAAAAGGTAGATGGAATCCGTACAGAATTAAATGAAACAAATGAAAACGTGGACTATCTATTAAGCAAAAATGCCCAACACGAAAAGAAACTACGTCAAATCTTCGAGCAGCAACAGATATAAGCCACTCATGCTGCACAATCCCTATAATAAGCAGTCCCCTCCTATTTCCTCAGTTTTACAAAACAGTGGAGATGGGAAGGGGTCTGTAATTTTTCTAATTAAAAAATGACCGTTTGGATGAACATTTACTTTATGGCACTATAATCCTCATTTTCAATCCGCGCTCGTGCTTATATATTTTTTGTTTCCTCATTTATTTCATTTTCTCGTTTAAGTTTATGCTGAAAAAAATTTTAAACTGCAGTATTTTTTCACATGAATTGAAAGTTTGTATTAGCGCAAAATAAATGATAAAAGGAGTGATTCAAATGAGTAAAGGTAAAAAGAAAAAGAACAAGAGTAAAGAGGAATTAAACGCGATGAAAGATGACAAAAAATATCCGCAGAATCGTCCACCGAGATAAATGAAATTTCATTCATTGAGGGTACTTTTATTCCCTCAATGAATGTTGATTCATACGTGCACTCAACCAATTCTTATATTCTTACCGAGCCTTTCCAAGGTCCCTAATATACTCAGCGCTGCCAAATAACTCGTTTTCGGATTGGATGGTAGTGGCTTGTTATGAATAGTAAAGGTTGCCTCCCCAAAGTCCCCGGCCATTTCGATCTGGTGGATATTTTTATCAATATGTGGATCAGCAATAATGCGCACCATCGTCTGCTCTATTCCTAAACCGGCAAGGGAGAGAACAATCGAGACATTGATATTTTTAGGAAATTGTTTGATTGCATCTGCTGCTTGCCCTTCAAAGACTGTCTTTTCCTCTGTTATGACCCCATCTATTAGGGAATGGGCTGGCTTTCTTGTCGTTAGCGAAATATTCTTCACCGTTTCCAGAGCGCTAGCATTTTGCAGTAAATCAAGACCGCCGATTGCACCAGATGGTAAGTGGATGACATGATTATGCTTACTCGCAAGCTTGGTAAGTTCGGTTAAGAGTGCTTCATCAACAAGTGCGCCAATACTGATTAAGACAGCATCCTTCTTTCGTATCGTTGCTGGGATCAGATTTCGTACAGCCTCCACGTTCGCCGCTTCCACAACTAGATCAATGCCCGATTCCAAGAAAGTATCAAAATCGGTATAAAGCTTCACGTCAAATTCAGCTTCCAATCTCTGATATTTTTCTCTGTCTCGCACGTAAACACTCGTTATTCTGTGTTCCTCATGACTAGCATGATTGATTTCTTTTAATAAAAAGTTCGCAATGGCCCCGGCACCAATTAAACCGATATTCATGGAGCTCCTCCTTTAATGGGATACGATAATTTCTGTCACTGACATTCTTTTTTATCTGGGACAGTTGCTCTGCTCCCCCTGTCCCACCTACATTTCCTTCTTCTTGCTGCTGCGGTAGATGAAATACATTACTGCTGCTGTGATGATGACAAATAGAGTAATTGCGAGTGTAATAAAAACGGGATCTTTGTTCATATGCGCTGGAATGAGTCGCTCTGCGATTGGCCCCCATGACAAAAAGAATGGAACAAGAATGGTAATCCATGTTTTTGCATAGAAAGCCCAACTGATGAAGATAATGATGCAACCGATTACGATTAAATTATTTTGCATTGGCGTTGCGATGAAAAAAGGATTTTTATCCAGAAACTCTACGATGATAAAGATACCAAATACAATCAGATAAGCAAGTCCAGCAATAATGTAAAATCCTTTTGAATGAAAAAATCTCGGTAAAACCTTTACAAATAAAAATCCATAAAGAGCGAATGACAGAATTGTAGCAATCCCCATCCCCCATAGCCCAATCTTGGATAATGTAAAATCTCCCCATAAGGCTGGTGTAAACATAAGAAAAGCAAGGATCAGTAAAACTGACATTGGTGCTAATATGATAAATTGCCTGGCATCAAAACCTAATTCCTCTCCAATACTTTTCATATATTCCTTTGGCGAATCCCCTGTAATGTCCTTGACACTTTTCCCTTCAGCTTCAGCTTGCACAAGGTGATCTTCCAGCTCAACGATAATTTCATCCATTTCCTTTTCATTTTTTCCTTTTGAGAGCAAATACATTCTCAGTTCGATAATAAATTGCTCAGCTTCCTTAGACAACATCGTCATTCCCATCCTCCCCTTCTTTAAGTAACGAAAAGACCCCCATGGAAAGCCTTTCCCAATGTTCCTTAAATCGTTCCAACTCTTCCAACCCTTCGTCCGTAATCGAATAATACTTTCGTTTTGGCCCGTTAGGCGACTTTCTTAAAACAGAAGTCACAAAATTATTTTTCTGCAGCCGCATGAGAACCGGATAAATACTGCCTTCACTTACTACAGCAAAGTTATGTTCCTGCAATTTCTCCGTCATTTCATAACCATAAGTCTCCCCTTTTGCGATTAAAGCAAGCAGACTCCCCTCCAATAATCCCTTCAACATTTGTGTTGTAGTAGACAATAACGTCACCTCAATTGATTTGTTATCACTATATTACTATACAATATAGTGTATTGCAAGATAGTTTTTATAAGAAAAACCGGGCGAAAACCACGCCCGGTCCTTTTCCATTTGCCATGGCTAGAGAGCATCAGATAATTTATATTCATATCCATGCATCCCTCTATAGTACTCTGGATACATCTCTCCACCACATTTTTCACAGTTGAATCTTGATGGAGTAGTTGGATCTCCACCATCCATCAAATCAAACTCTTCTACTACGTTATACGGAATCTTTTCTTCTTCATGACACATTAAACAATGATAGTTGACGTATGTCTTCTTCGGACGTAAGTGGTCGGTTCCTTTTTTCTTCTTCCTTTTTTGCGTCGTTTGTTGGTCTGTGCGATAGTGAAACAACCTTTCTAAATAACTCCTTGCTTCTTTTCTCAATGCTATCGAGACACACTTCTTCTATCTATTAGGAATTGCCGCAATGAATGAGGGCACACAAGCGGATCGTTTCAATCAGACGCGGAGCAATCCTCGAAACCCGCGAGATCCATAATAAGAATCTGCTCCATTATGGTAAACAAACACTTGACCATACCGGTAATCACAAAATATCGCCCCACCACGTTCACGAATCGATGCTGGGGTCTTCACCCAACTTGATGTTTTCTGATCAACTGCCTCAAGCTCTTGTAATTGGCGGTATTGCTCTTCAGTTAATAACTCAATGCCCATCTCTTCTGCCATGTCCATAACACTCGTTTTTGGTGGGTACTTTTTCCGGGATTCCAGTGCCTCGCGATCATAACAAACACTCCTGCGACCTTTAGGGCTTTCTTTCGAGAAATCGCAGAAAATAAACTCCTCTGTAGTCTCATCGTACCCCATGACATCCGGCTCTCCCCCTGTCGCTTCCATTTGCTCTAGGGATTTTAATTTTTCAGGTAGCTTCTGCAACTTTGCAGCTATTTCTTCCCAATCTAAATTCTCGTGTCGATGCATATTCGCTTTAAAACGTTCTTCCAATGTATGGAGAAGCTGTTCTTTTTCGTTGTTCACCATGTTCATACTCCTTTCGCTCATCCTTCTTTATAAAACATTATATCCGACTAGAAACTGATTTGATAGACTTTTCCCCTATTCTGTCGTTAAGATAGTAGTAATTGCTTTTGATTAAAGGAGGTTCCCTAGCATGGGATGGATATATGTTTTATTCGCTGCAATTATTGAAGTAGTATGGGTGCTTGGTTTAAAGTACTCGGATAACTTCTGGATGTGGACAGGGACAGTGATTGCAATTATTTTTAGCTTTTACTTTGTGATCAAAGCGTGTGAAGTGCTACCGTCAGGTTCGGTCTACGCCACCTTTACAGGTTCCGGGGCTGCCGCGATTGCAATCATTGACTTCTCCTTTTTGGGAGAGGCATTTACACTAGGAAAAGGTTTCTTTATTTTACTCATCATCATTGGTGTTGTCGGTATTCAATTAACGACAGATGAAAAGGATCGATCCGATGATTCGCTTGCAGCAAAGGAAGGTGACGTGTAAAATGGCTTGGTTTTATTTATTTCTTGCAAGCTTCGGTGAAATCTTCGGAGTGGCAAGTATTAATATGTATTTAAAAAAGAGAGCATGGAGTTGGCTCCTCGTACTAGTTGTGTGCTTTTCCCTTGGCTTTTATTTCCTCGGACTTGCCATGCGTGACATTCCACTCGGAACAGCCTATGCGATTTTGACGGGACTTGGGGCAACAGGTGCAGTAATCATGGGGGTTACGTTTTTTAAAGAAGCGATGAATTTAAAGCGGGTTCTTTTTCTACTATGCATTATTAGTGGCGCTGTCGGTTTAAGGTTGGTTTCTTAAATGGTAGGAACAAAGAGCTTCTCAACTTAATAAGCTATATTGGGTAATTATCACGAGAATAGGAGTTGGGAGCTTATGAAGAAGAAATGGCTAAAAAGCTTAAAAACAAACACGCCCCAGGAAGGGTTCGAATTAGCAATCTTACTGGCCCAAAAAGGGATTGAATATACCCAGCCATCTGAAAGCATCCGAAAAAAGATACGTCCAAAGTATTCAAGAAATCCAGATAATCTTATCGCCGCTTCCGAGGTGATTGCGATTCATTATCAAACGGTTGCCGCTGCGAATGACTACTGGAAATCAAGTACAAAGGTACATTTTTAGAGGGTTATTTTAAAGGAAGTTTCTCTTTTGTTTGGAGGTACTTCCTTTTTATATTGAGATATGAATCTAATAATTTTTTGGCTTATACTTGTTGCTTCCAGGAAGTCTCTTAATTTTATTCCAGGCTTCAACCGCTTTTTTACGGCTTTTTCCTTTATTATTCGGATCAGCAAAAAAGTCACGGATAAATTGATTATACTCAAATTGAGGTGCGATTTTTTTCTTGTACGCAGGGTCTTTCTTTCGTTCTTCTTCCTCATACCAAGCATTTACTGCATCCCGATACGTTTTTCCAACATTGTTCTTAAAATAGTTTTGTATGTAAGTTGAAAAGTGAAACGTTGGTATAACAGTTTTAAAAAAAGTTCGCACATGTTGACTACAACGATGGTTTTCTGTAATGACTGTATCAAGACTTAATTCCACTTGCGATGCCACTTTCTTAGTAGTTTTTGAACTCTTAGCAGGTTTTATTTTCTTTCCTGTTAAAAGATAGGTTTCGATTCTATCAGAAATCTCTATTTTGGAACCAGAAGGACTTAATCCATTCTCTCTACAAAATATTTGTAATTCTTCTTTTAACCAATAGAAATCTTTAAAGCTTTGGACACTAATCTCTTTCGTTAAACTGGGCTTCAAAAACATCACCTCCAAATATGCTTAACAACATATTAGAGCATACGTTCCCGTTAGTCAAATTTCATAATTTCCTTTTTAATTTGGAGTGTTTAATATATTAGGTCGCCCTAGCGCAACCGCTTTGCTAACTGCAAAAATAAGAAAATGATTATAAATGAATAAATAATAACCCAAATAAAAGGAAATCGTGCAAGATCATAGATATAACCGCCATCCCACTTCAATAATGGTGTTTGTGTAATCGTTGCAGGAGGCATAACCCATAGAACATTTTTCAAAAATGAAGGTAAGACACGCTCAACTCCAATAGCTGCTAGAGATAATACGATAGTTAGAGTAAGCCCACCAAAAGAATTAATTGCGCTTTTCATAATTACTTTACTAAATAGGCTTGCAAGACTAACCCCTAAAATACCCAAAATAAGGTAATTAGCAAAAGAAACTAGCCCAATTGTTAAGGTTACCGGTTCACTAAACATGTTAAAGACAATTGGATATAACAAAGCATAAACCGAAAGGATGCTGGAAATTATAACAGCAGAGATTAGCTTTGATACATAATAACGATTCCAACTTCTTACTTGAATGGCCATCAATTGTCTTTGAACAGGTGGATCAAGTTGTAAAATGCTTAAACAAACCCATGCAGATATGATATATAGAATTACTGCTGTTACTGCATAACTGTCGATAATCGGATTAGGTGTATAGGTATAAAACACAAAAATTAAAATCATAAAAGTTGAAATAGGCGGGAAGTATTTATGAGACCGAATATAATCATGTAACGTATATTTTATTAAATTTTTCAACCGAACCTCTCCTTAAATTGACGGAAGCAAATGTCATCGTTCAGCATTTTCTTGCGTTTGTACCGGTACGACACGTTGAATACTTGCTTGTAATTGAAGTATTCGATACAACACTTTATCACTGTCTTTCGCATGGACATAGAGTAACAGTTTATCTTCCTTTTTCTCTACGTTAATTACTTCCTTCCACTTTTTCACATGAGAATTATCCAGGTATTCTACTTCCACTAGCTTGATAGGCTCGTTTGTAATTTCGATCGCTTTTGTAAGCAATCCATTTTTCACATGGTATGTAGTATCAATCACTTTCTCAAATAAATTGGATTCATGATAGGTAAGTAGAATCGTAGTACCTTCCTTTTTAAACTCTTTGATGATCTTGAGTAATTCTTGCTGAGCGAGGGAATCAAGTCCTGAAAGTGGTTCATCAAGAATCAACAGGTCCGGTCGTTGCATAATGACTTGGATAATTCCAACTTTTTGAATGTTCCCTTTCGATAAACTCATCACCCATTGACTATTGAATTGTTCCAGTTTAAAACGTTCAAGCAATTCCGGTATAGACTTTTTGATAATGGATTCAGGCATTCCACTAATCTTGCCAACATAATTTAAATACTCTCCAGGAGTAAAACGAATATTCTTTGGAAATCTCTCAGGGCCATACCCAATGTTAACTTTTTTGTTTTGAAAAATTATCTTCCCTGTAGAAGGCCTTTCAATTCCCGCCATGATTCGTAATAGCGTACTCTTTCCAACCCCATTTCCACCTAGTATAGCAATAATCTGTTGTTTATCGATAGTTAATGAAATATCATGTAAAACATTTTTCCTATCATAGGTTTTACCGATATTTCTAAGTTCAACTAGCATATTACTTCCCTCATCCAATTCCATCACCTTCTCTATTCATTCCATATGCGCTTGTATTGGAGTTTATCTTTCATTATACTTAAGAGAAATACATCAGGATTTGAGAGTTCTTTCCATTGTTCAAAACCGAATGTTTCATCGTAATAATGCAATAGCAAAGAGATAATACCACCGTGCCCCACAAGTACCATATTTTCAAAGTTACTGCTAAGCATTTCTTCTACAACCTCTACAATCCGGCGCATCGCTTCATTTCCAGACTCTCCCCCTTCATATTTCAAATCCATGTTTTGGTACGCGGCTTCAAGTTTAACTTGCCAATCGGGAAAAAACTGCGAACTCAATACTCGTTCTTTTAACCGATGATCTGTCTCGATTTTTAATTGATGATTTTCCGCAAACGGCTCGATTGTTTGAACAGCTCGTAAATAGGGACTGGAAACTATTTTATCTACTCTTATATCCGTTAAAAAGTTACACAATTCTTCCGCCTGCAAGAAACCCTTTTCCGTTAAGCTTGCATCAGGCTCCTGTCCGGTTGCTTCACAGTGCCTTATGACATAAATATTTTTATTCATCGTGGTTCACCTTTCATGAGAATCCTCGAGCACATGAACAATGAATGTCACCTGCTCCCCTTCCTACGATCAATGGTATGTTTCTATTTTCCAATAACTCTACACGAATATTAAAAGTGGGTCAAACAGAGAAAAATGAAATCCTTAATGGGAAGCCCGTTGCAATCGTTTGGATGTGATATCCTATTGCTAGACAGACAAGAGTTGACACTTTAAACCATGCATTTCAAAACTGGGAGGCGCTAAGTATGACCCCGGAAGAATCGCTTGCATATGAATCGCGATTCAAACAATATTTTAGGTGAAGAAGCTACTCAGCGGGAAAAAATGAGGTAGAACAGACCAAAAAGGGGATAGAGAAGACCAAGCATGAAGTAGATCGGATAAAACAAGAAGTAGAACAAAGAGAGCATCAGCTTGAGCGGAGAACGAAGGAAGCGGACAGGAAAATAATAAAACCAAAGAGGCATCAACCAAAATAGCTCAT
The DNA here is from genome assembly GCF_009746545.1 of Oceanobacillus sp. AG. Classification (NCBI taxonomy): domain Bacteria; kingdom Bacillati; phylum Bacillota; class Bacilli; order Caryophanales; family Bacillaceae; genus Oceanobacillus; species Oceanobacillus sp. AG. The sequence continues at coordinate 37,602 of NZ_WOWT01000025.1, read as the reverse complement.
AAGCTTTTAGCAACTGGGATGAATGGTGATTTCTAGAAACCAAGTGATTGAAATGAAGAAAAACATAAAAGAGATGAATTGAAAGGAAAACAAACCCCCTGGGTTCACAGGGGGGTTGTTCCATCTCCACCCAAAAATCTATTGTATATTCACAGTCGGCACCTTCGCCTTTTCATTTTTCATCTCATTATTGAACAAGTGACATGCAACAAAATGGTTATCGTCCACTTCCTTCCAACTTGGCTTTTTCTTTTTGCAAATCTCCATTGCAAACGGACAACGCGTACGGAAAACACAGCCACTTGGAGGGTTAATCGGACTCGGAAGTTCTCCCCGCAAAATAATTCGTTCTCGGGACGCTTCTACATCCGGGTCGGGTATAGGAATAGCGGATAATAAAGCTTGTGTATAAGGATGAAGCGGTTGTTCATAAAGTGTTTTACTACTTGTCAGTTCTACTAAACGTCCTAAATACATGACCCCAATCCGGTCAGAAATTTGCTTCACCATGGAAAGGTCGTGGGCGATAAACAGGAAAGTAAGCCCTTTCTCTTCCTGCAGTTGTTTTAACAGATTCACAACTTGAGCTTGCACAGAAACATCAAGTGCTGAAATCGGCTCATCAGCGATAATGAAGTCTGGATCTAATGCAAGAGCCCGAGCGATACCAATTCGTTGGCGCTGTCCACCACTAAACTCATGGGGGTAACGATTGGCATGCTCACGGTTCAAGCCAACCACTTCCAGCAATTGATACACCTTTTCATTTTGTTCTCTCTTTCTTTTATACAATTGATGGACTTCCATCGGTTCAGAGATAATTTCCCGCACGGTTGAGCGTGGGTTTAAGGATGCATAAGGATCTTGGAATATCATTTGCATTTGCCGGCGCAGTATAAATAATTCTTTTTCCGTTAATTCATGTACATTGCTATTACCGAATAATACATCGCCTGCCGTCTTCTGATAAAGTCCCATAATTGTCCGCCCGATTGTTGATTTCCCACAGCCCGATTCACCGACTAGTCCAAATGTTTCTCCTTTATTTATATGAAAAGTTACATCATCAACTGCTTTCAGAATGCGATTTTTACCGAGGCTGAAATGTTTCTTCAAATTTTTAATTTCTAATATTTTCTCTTCTGCCATCGCTACTCCCCCTCTCAATTTTTTTCACGTATTAACGGTCTGTAATACTCCCGCCTTTAAACAAGAGGGTAAACCAAGATGTCAAGGTGGGGGATATACAGTCCGTAAATACCTGATTCTGTTGAACTAACATTTAGTGGGGAGGGAAAGAATCCCCCACTGAATGAAGGTTCACTTTATGACTCCGGGCATCATTGATAATGTTTTCGTTTGGGTATTCATCGTTGCTGGAACACCTAGCGGAATACCAATGTTCGGGGAACAATGCCCTATTGCAAATCCACTCATTACTGGGGCGGACAAATCACTTAAATAATGGGAGAGAATGTCTTCTAGATTGCAAGATGGTTTCGTATTTGATTTTACTTGAGTAAAGGAGCCAACAACCACTCCAGCAGCTTGGGTGAGTTTACCAGCGACTTTTAATTGATTCAGCATGGAGTCAATCCGGTAGGGCGGTTCATTCACATCTTCTATAAGTAAAATTTTCCCAGCTGTATCGATTTCATAAGGGGTCCCTAAGGTGCTGGTGAGTAGCGTTAGGTTCCCACCGACCAAATTCCCACTTGCCTCCCCTTCTGCGAGAACTTCTAGCGGTGAGACTTCCTCGCTATATTGCAGGCTGGTCGGTTCAAATAGCTGTGACAAGGATGCAAGGGTTTGCTCATCAATATCTGGTGATGCTAAATCAGAAGCAGGCATTGGACCATGAAATGTGATGAGTCCCGTTTTTTGTTGGATCGCTACATGTAAGTACGTAATATCACTGTAGCCCCAGATAATTTTAGGATGTTGTGCTAGTAAATCATAGTCAAGGGATGAAGCAAGTCTTGGAGTACCATAGCCACCGCGGGCAAAGATAATTGCTTTTACTTCCTCATCGGCTGTCATGTCATGAAAGTCAGCTAACCGCTCCTCATCTGTTCCAGCTAAATAACCGGATACTTTTGCAATATTTCTCCCTACCTTCACCCGAAGACCGAGATTTGTGAAAAAAGGGATCGCTTTTCCTAGGCGCTTCATATTTGGCGGACTTGCCGGGGCGATAATTCCAATGGTATCACCTTTTTGTAACGCTTTTGGCCGTAGCATAGTATACCTTCTTTCTATAGAATTAAGGGCGGATTTTATTTATTTAAAACATTTCTATTGTCTTGTAGGATATCGATTTCAGGGTAGGAATGCGTTTTCATACCGTGAAAAGTGATAGAGGAATACTGATACGAGTAATTAGAGTGTCCCAATCAACTGTAGCAATCAGAATACAAATACTTCAGGTAATTAAAGCGCTTCTCATCAACTGAAGATAGTTGAACGCCAATAGTTTAAGCAATTAGAACAGCCCTTATTGGCCGAAGAAAGCTTTAACTTTAACGATTCAAGCGATTAGAAGACCCCTCATCCACCAAAGCAAGCTCAACACTAACGATTCAAACGATTAGAGCGTCTTTCATCAATAAAAATGAGCAAAACGCTGACGACTCAAGCTTTAAGTGCACTTCCAACTTATAAAATAAGAGCGAGTCTGGGACATAACTTCTTAGTATAGTTATAAATCCGAACGAATGATAAGAAAGGGCATCAACAATCGCTCCGGGAATATACTTCGCGCATCCTTTGGCGGCTGGTGAACCTCGACGCATAGGAAGTTAATGTCAGACGTTGCCACATACGAGAGCGTTCTTAGTCTGCCTCAGGCTAAGCACTATGGGGATTTCACCGATGCCCGACGAACAGGAGGTTCTAGTGCCGGCGTTGGTCACAGGACGTGACCGTACTTAGCCGGCCTCCTGCTGGAGTCTCCGCATATTCCCAGAGCTAGTTAGCAGTTTTGTTCGGATTAATTCATATTAGAATCGTTATGTCCCAGTCTCATCCTTTCAATTAAGTGTACTTTATTTCTTCTCCGCATATTTCAGGTCAAAATATCCGACCGGATGGCGCAGAATTCCCTCCACTCCATCTGCTTCAAGTACTACCGTATTGTAATAGCGTAAAGGTGCAGCAATCATTTCGTCAGCTAACATTTTCTCTGCTTCATATAAATACTCCCAGCGCTTTTCTTCATCTGCTTCCGACTTACCTTTCACAATCAAATCATCATATTCGGGATTGGAAAAGCCAGTACGGTTCATATAAGAATCTGTGATGAAACTCTCAAGGAAGTTAATCGGGTCATTGTAATCGTTAATGAATGAACTGCGGGAAAACTGCAGTTCGAGTGCCTGCTGTGCGTCTACAAAAACATTCCATTCGAGGTTCTCCAGGGTAACTTCAACACCCAAGTGTTCCTTAAACATCCCGTGCAATGCTTCTGCCACTGCTTTATTTGTGTCACTTGTATTATAACTTAACGTAATCTCCGGCAATTCTTCATATCCTTCCTCAGCCATCCCTTCCTCGAGTAACTGCTCTGCCAACTCAGGATCAAAAGTAACAAGGTCACCATTTACATCACGGAAATCTTCGCCTGTTGGACTTTGGTGACCTGGGTTAATAAACCCGAAAGCTGGCTCCACCCCGTTTTTCACTACAAATTCTGCAATATCATCGCGATTAATTGCATGGGAAAATGCTTGGCGGATTTTCTTATTTTGGAATGGTTCCATTTCTACATTAAATCTAAAAAATTCTAGCCCACCACTCGGTCCGATAAATACATTATCCCCGTCTATCAACTCATCGGATAGTTCTGGTGGAATGCTCGCCGTATCCAGCTCACCTGCTTCAAACATCTGATATTGGGTATTTGTATCATTCACCATCGCGAAATGGATTTGATCCAACTTCACTGCGGCGGCATCCCAATAATATTCATTTTTTGCAAATAGCATTTCTTCATCATGATTCCATTCTTCTAATGTAAACGGACCATTTCCTACAAAGGTTTCCGCCTCGGCATGCCAATTCGGATCAGACTCAGCCACCTGCTGGTTGATTGGGAAAAATGCCGGATTCGTCAGTAAATCAAGAAAAAAACCTGTCGGTTGCGCGAGCACGACTTCAAGTGTCTTTTCATCGACCGCGCTAACTTTTACATCGTCTACCGATCCTTCCCCACTGTTATATTCTTCAGCTCCTTCAATGAAATAGGCTAAAAATGCGGCCGGTGAAGCAGTTTCTGGATCAAGCATATATTTCCATGCATATTCGAAATCCGCTGCGACAACTGGGTCACCATTCGACCAACTCGCTTCTTCTCGTAAATAGAACGTGTATGTCAGACCATCATCCGAAATATCCCAGCTTTCTGCTGTCCCAGGGCCTGGTAGGTGTTCCTCATCTAAGCGGGTCAACCCTTCCATTAAGTTATTAAGCGGGTCCCAAGATACCTCGTCAAAGCCAATCGATGGATCTAATGAAGCTGGCTCCGTTCCGTTATTCAATCGCAACACATTTTCACCAAGGGTTATTTCCTCTTCCGTAGTCTCCTGTTCCTCCTCTTGTTCCCCTGTTTCTCCCTCTTCATCTACCTGTTCCTTTGGCTCAGCTTCCCCTTCCGGATCCTCTGTCGCCGTACAAGCTGCTAGGAAAAACACAATAAATACCGCTGATAGAAAGATGAGTAGCTTTTTCATTCATATCCCCCTAAATGTTTATTTATTCTTGGCAGTAGCGGCCAGCAATTTCTTCGCCCGAACATCCTGCAGCCAGCAATCTACCACATGGGAATCACTTAGCCTCGCAGTTTTCGGGTATACTTTATCACACACTTCCATGGCAAACGGACACCTTGCTGTAAAAGGACATCCCCGCGGAGGTGAGAAAAGATCTGGTGGTGTTCCTTCAATGGGCTGCAATTTCTCTTTGGCATCCAGGCGTGGAACCGAGTGGAGCAACCCTTTCGTATACGGATGTTTCGGGTTATAAAACACTTCCCGCTTTGTACCTGTCTCGATAATCTTACCAGCATACATAACAGCAACCCTGTCAGCAATTTTTGCAACAACACCAAGGTCATGGGTAATGAGAATAATTGAAATACCGGTTACTTCCTGTATTTTTTCAAACAGCTCTAAGATCTGCGCTTGAATCGTTACATCAAGGGCTGTTGTCGGTTCGTCGGCAATAAGAAGCTCCGGTTCACAGATGAGGGCAATCGCAATAACAATCCGCTGCCGCATGCCACCGCTGAATTGGTGTGGGTATTGTTTCAGTCGTTCTTCCGGATTCGGAATCCCGACAAGCTGCAACATCTCTAATGCTCGCTTTTCCGCTTCCTTGTCCGATATACGATGATGCTGTTTCACTCCCTCTTTCAACTGGGTGCCAATTGTTAAGGTCGGATTCAAAGCGGTCATCGGATCTTGAAAAATCATCGATATATCCACACCGCGAATAGCCCGCATTTTCTTTTCTCTTAATCTCGTTAAATCTTTATTTTTAAACAAAATCCTTCCGCCGGTAATTTTGCCAGGAGGATTTGGAATGAGTCCCATCACGGCATTCACGGTAACACTTTTTCCACAGCCCGATTCTCCGACAATCGCGAGCGTTTCCCCTTTATTCAGATGAAAGTCTACGCCCCTTACAGCTTGCACGGTACCACCGTAAGTTGTGAAGGTGACGTGCAGATTATGGACTTCGAGAATTTTTTCCATCCCTTCACCTACTTTCTCAATTTCGGGTCTAAGGCATCTTGTAATCCGTCACCTAATACGTTAAAAGCAAACATTGTAAGCGAAATGAAAAATGCAGGGAAAAATAAAGTCCACCAATTCCCGGAAAGGATAGCACCGAGGGAATCACTTGCCATCACGCCCCAGCTCGCATTCGGTGAAGATATGCCAAGCCCGATAAAACTTAAGAACGCTTCTGCAAATATGGCGGACGGTACCGTCAATGTCATTTGCACGATAATCGGCCCCATCGTGTTCGGCAAGAGACCTCGCCGGATGATTCTAGATTGCTTCGTACCGAATGATTGGGAGGCAAGGATATACTCATAATTCTTAATCTGCATGACCTGTCCTCGCACGATCCGCGCCATCCCGACCCAACCAGTGACGGTAAGGGCAATAATAATCGTCGTTAAACTTGGCCCCATTACAACGAGTAATAAAATAACAACTAATAAATACGGGATCCCGTAAAGGATTTCAATAATGCGCATCATAATATTATCTGTGCGCCCACCCTTATAGCCAGATATACCTCCCCAAATAATGCCTATCGTGACGTCAATTAAAGCCGCCATAAACCCCACGAATAAAGAAATCCTTGCCCCTTGCCAAGTTCGCGTGAATATATCCCGACCCGCATTGTCTGTCCCAAACCAATGCTTAGCAGACGGCGGCTGGTACTGCTCTGCTAACACGCCCATATTTGCTTCATAAGGAGAAAGAATTGGACCAAAAATCGCTAAGGACACCAAGACGATAATAAATGCCATACCAGACATAGCTAAATAATTTTTTCTTAATCTTCGCCAGGCATCTTTCCAATAGGAAAGGGAGGGTCTCGCCAATTGTTCTTGTTCCTTTATATTCTTTTTGCGCCAGGTAAACCATTCATCTGGTACTTGATCGTTTGTAAAATCACGGGGATATTGGTTGTGCATCTTACTACTCCCCTTCCTTCTTGTTTACTTTGATTCTTGGATCTAGTATTCCATAGGCGATATCGACGAGAAATAGCATAATGATAAGAAATGAACTGTAAAATACAGTCGTACCCATAATGACGGGAAAGTCACGATGGTTGATGCTTTCCACGAAATACTTTCCCATTCCCGGAATGGCAAAGATTTGTTCAATAACAAAGGATCCGGTCATGATCCCAACGAGTAATGTTCCCATAATCGTAATAACCGGCATGAGTGCATTCCGTAGTGCATGTTTCACGATAATTTTCCAGGGTGCCAATCCTTTGGCTTTTGCCATTTTTATATAATCCTGTGTCAATACCTCTAACATGGTTGATCTCGTAAGTCTTGCGATAATTGCCATCGGACCAGTTGCAAGTGCCAATACTGGAAGAATCATATACATTGGTCCTTGCCAAGTCGCGACAGGGAAAATGTCCCAGTTAACTGCTAGCTGCTGGATTAATAGGGTAGCGAGAATGAAGTTCGGGATAGAGATTCCGAGAACGGCAATCCCCATCACAACATAATCGATAATCCGATTATGCCGGAGGGCCGCCAGTATCCCGATTGCAATTCCGGAAATAAGTGCAACAATAATTGTCACAAGTCCGAGTTCTGCAGAGATAGGAAACCCCCTTCCTAATAAGTCATTTACCGTCTGATTCGGCTGCTTGATGGACGGACCGAATTCTAAGGTGATGATTGATTTTAAATAAAGGACATACTGAATAGGTATAGGCTGATCGAGGTTATAATGTTTTTCCAAGTTTTGCTGGACGATTTCATTCGAGCTGCTTTCACTGTTGAACGGGGAACCTGGAACTGACACCATTAATACAAAGGTTAAAGTAATGATGATCCATAACGTGAATAGCATGATGAGCAATTTCTTTAAAATGTATTTGAACATGGCTCCAACTCCTGTAAAAATGCTAGGCTCTAGTTTTATCTAATACACTATATGCTTGTACTTTCATATAAATGAATGCTTGTTTCAAACGAGCCAGCAATTCCGTTTATCAAGAGCGTTTTTGGGAAAAATATAACTATAGACTTTTAGGAGGGTATAAAAATGTCACATGTACAACATCAAGAATTGATCGCGACACTGCATGAATGTGTGATGGCATGTAACCATTGTTTTGATGCATGCTTAAAGGAAGAAGACGTGAAAATGATGGCGGAGTGCATCCGCTTGGACAGGGAATGCTCGGAAATCTGCGCTTACTTTGAAAAAGCTTTGGCGCGAAACACGCCGTTCGTAGCTAAACTCGCTACCCTATGCGCGCAAGTGTGTGAAGCTTGTGGAAATGAGTGCAAGAAGCATGATCACGAACACTGTCAGAAATGTGCGGAAGCTTGTTTCAAATGTGCAGAAGCTTGTAAAAAGGTTGCATAAGCAAAAAAATACTGGAGGTATAGGCACTAAACCTGTCCTCCAGTTATTTTATCTTTTTAGTTCTTATATATTTAAAATGTTTATTACACCAAAGGATGGCTAACTGTTTCAGGCTGCGAAGGTTGAGCGATTATACTAAGTTTTATTTTTCACCTGTTTTATTAAGCACCAAAAGTTAGGTGGTTCCTCAAACTCAATTGTTTTGAGTTTTTCTGTTATTTTTGTTTTAATTTCTTGCTCTAGATCCTCGCGTTCTTGATAAGTAGTATTCCTTAAAGCTTTCTTTATTTTAAATTCAAAATTATTTATTACGTTTTCTATTTCCTCATTATTAAACATAATAACACTCCTCTTCACTGATTTCTTAATATTTCCTTGAGTCTCTTGAGTGCTTTTCTATGTTGGTTCGAAATGTTTTGAGGACTTGTTTTGAATAGAGATGAGATTTCTTGTAATGAAAGTCCATTCAAATAAATTAACTCTAGTATTTGCAGTTGTTTAGATGTAATTTTTTCTAATGCTGAAATTAAACATTCATTTCCTACTTGATCTTTCAATGTAAAACCATAAATGGAGTCAAAATCTTTATGAGTGGTTGATTCTATGAGGTCTTTTCCAACTATTGAATTACTGCTATCACCATATGAAACAGGATTATCAAGAATTAATAAGGAGTTATTTTTATATCTGTTTATCCTTTTGTCATAATCGATACTATAGAAGTGAATTAAATTACTAGTATATTTAATTACCTTTACTTTTTTGCAATGTTCTTTAAATGCATTGTTAACTTCTTTTTTATTTCTTTCTGTCGGGTTGTCTAAAGCTTTTTGTACGAGCTTGTAATTTGCACCATGAGATAGAAAACTTTCTAATAGGCGTTCATAATACTCTAACATACGGGAATCCTGTGTTTTGCAATCTTCTTTCTTCAAAATAAAACCCCCTTCATATTTTTTCCTATATCTATACAAAGAGATTTATAATTCATATTATAAACCAAAAAGAACGAATGTTCTAGTTTGTTTTTTGAAATTTTTATCACTTTATACAGTAATAGACAATATCGAAAGGAGAAAAGGCATGATGACACCTGCAGATGTACCTGTTTGGGTATCTATAATTGGGAACTTCGGCTTCCCAATTGCAATAACTGTATATTTATTTATGCGATTTGAGCGGAAACTTGGGGATTTAGAAAAGGTTATAACTAATCTATCTGAGACAATTAAAACATTGACTAACAGACAATAATTAACTTTTAAAATGTGGTTTACTTTTTTATAAAATATTCTCTTTCTATTAACAGATGTACATCTAATAAATATTCAAAAAGGAGAGATGTAAACAGGCTCATAGTTTACCTGTATTCATAAGACCGGCACACAGGCTTATTACGTAACAACAGCAACTGGTTCGTATATTGTTCAAGTTGAAAGGTTCGTTGATGGTTTATTTGTAGTGAAAAGGAGTTTTCGAGCATCTGGTCATGACGGTGCTATTAGTCACCTACAACCCAAAACTATTTTTGGATGGGTGTATATAGCAACGAAATTTGAGCGTATAACACACTAAAGGTAGTGAATGATTCTTTTAAATTAAGCCCCCCTAACAATTTCAATATCATAATAGAATTCTTCTTAGAAAACGATAAAACCTATAGTGTAAATGTTAAAAATTCAGAAAGGGAAGATAAAAAATGGCACAACCTAGATTTGTTGTAAATCGTATGGGACGAACAATCAATGTGTATAATTACAGCGGTAATATTGGAGGAAGGATTTTAAATAATGAATGCTATGTAACTCGTGGAGACATAGATGGTACATGGAGCACAGATATTTATTATTATAATGCAGCGGCAGGAGGATGGAAAACTGGGCAAGTTTCATATGAAGACACTTCCGCAAATAATGCGTATAGCATAGCTAACGCAGAGGCAACATCAAGTAGCGGGGCAACATTTTTAATCAGGTCAGGTAGAAGGTGCAGAATTTATCAAGGTACGATATGGATTGATAGTATTTACGGGGCTAACGGTGATCGCATAAATACGAGCGGTCTTTCTTATGCTGGTATGACTTATCCAGACCGACTATCAATAAGGTCATACAGAAAAAATGGTCAATGGTTTGTAAAAAGTAATTTATGGTGTGATACTGACATTTTGTTTGGATACCCTACCGTGCCAACTGTTTATTCATCAAAAATGCCTTGATGAATAATAATATTGATATAAACTGGAAAGAGCGTTTACAAGACGTTCCTTCCGGTTTTATTGATAATTAATAGCTTAATTACTAGTGAAAAGGTTTGACTGACCGTGGAAATTAATTGAGTTATTCTCATGGGGGATTAAGTATAAACAAATTCTAACTTACTATTGTTTAAATAAAAAAGGTAGGCGATTGCCTCCTAATTAAGTTTAACTTGTCGTTGTTTTGATTTATTTTTTTCATCATATTGGTATTTTTTCTTTACCTTTGTCACTTCATTCTATTCGTCAAGACTTTAAAAGTTAGACAACGCCTTTATCATTCTTTGTTTTCTTTCTTCTACTGTTTCTGGATCAGCTGAAAATGTTAATTCTCCAATTTCGGCTATTTCATTTAATTTATTGACCTCTTCTTCATTATTAGATAAGGCTGCGAAATGTTTTGCATAAGCTGCTGAACTTGTTAGCAAATGAAAGTCATAATCATATTTAGAAGCAGCTCCACCTAATGAATCACTCTGTAAGTTGTTTAGAAGATCTTTTATATACTCATTAACATTATAATACTCGGGTGCTGCCAAGATATACTCATTAGTATCTGTGTCTGTTTTAATTATCTCCTTTTTGTTCCTATTTTTAATTGCCAGCTCAAAATGATCCTGCACTATTTTCCCATGCTGTTCTGCAGATACATTACTGTTATTATCATTAAGAAGTACTTCTGTAATAAGAAAATAGACACTAATAAAACAGAAAGACATTCCAAACAGTACTAATATAGGTTTTTTTACAAATTTTAATATTGTTTTCATGTTACCCCCCTCGTATATCTTATTTAAAACTTACCATATTCTAATTTAAAATACAATTTTTTATTTCAAACTTCTATTTGAAGATGTGCAACTGGCAACGGTTATAACTAATCTATCTGAGACAATTAAAACATTGACTAATAGACAATAATTAACTTTTAAAATGCGGTTTACTTTTTTATAAAATATTCTCTTTCAAGAATTAAATAAAATTAACGCTCAGAAAATGATTAAGAATTCTCTGAGCGTTTTAATTACTTATTAAGTTATAGCTTTCTTCCAAGGTTGTCGAAGCATTAAAATACATATCGTGGATACCGTAATAATTAACAGTCTCCTCTCCAGGACCAGCAAAAGGGACATTGAATAGGTGGTTAGAAATATCATATAATATGCGATGAGTGTCCACTATTTTTAGAATATCTCTATGTTCTACCCCTTCTTCACAAAGTTCAATTACCATATTTAAGTCATCAAGCAAGGGCTGGTAATTGACTAGGTGTGTTATACTTTCTAACTTTTCACGAGCATAATAACAATTGCTTACTTCTAAAGCATCCCATTTTGGATCGCTTTTGTTAATTAAATTCTTATATAAGTCATCCGCAACGGTGCCTGTCAACAATAGCGATAAATCTGTGATTGTGTCACTCAATTCGTGTATTCCATCGTTGGATAGATTCTCATACATCTCTTTTCTCAAATCATATCTTTCCTCCAATGTCATAGAGGGTTTCAATTTAAAAGGGTCAATGGATTCGACTAGTTTAACAATGTCGTCTTCCGATAATTCCGGTTGAGTTTCTTTCTGAAATGTTACTTGATTTTGAACAGTATTTATTTCCTCAGTCTCAGATTCGTCATCTGGATGTTCTTGTGACCCCTGTTTTTGTTCAGTGTTAGTTATATCATTAGTTCCTTCGGCTTCAGACTCACCATCTAGACTTTTTTGTGTTTCTTCTTCACAAGCTATTACACCAAATGATAAGACTGTTAAAACAAAAAGCAGAAATAATCTACTTATTTTATTTATTTTCAATCTATCAACTCCTCATTTGAAAATATCCTTGCGGTAAAAAGAATTAAGTATAATTATATTACTTATATACCACTGCTTCAATATTTTTCCCTTTAATAAATTAAAACACACTTTTTTCTTATGAAAATTATCCGAAATAATTCCATACACAGATGAATACGTTACAAATCCAATAGGGGTTGTGAGCAATGATTTAAGTTTTTTATAGATATGGTTTATTTATTTATTTTATTTCCTCTTTCTATTAGAGAGTGTACATCTAATTTAAAACATTAGTGGACACTAAATTTTAACGATAGGAGAGATAATGATGGACGAAATGGTACTACAAACGAAAAAGTGGTTGAATCATAATTATAGTGGTGTTCCAGGCTATAATGATATTACGGAAGATGGTTATACGGGTCAGCAAACCGTACGGGCTTTAATACGTGCATTACAAATAGAATTGGATATCTATCCGACTTCTGATAATTTTGGGCCAGAGACGATGCGAAGGTTTCCGGGTTTACGAAGACAAGAGCCGGGAGCTGAACCGACCAATCTAAACTATATTTTGCAAGGTGGTTTTTGGTGTAAAGGTTATGACCCAGGCGGATTTAGTGGAAACTTTTTCGAAGAAACAGAAGATGGAGTTAAAAGATTTCAACGCGATGTAGGTATTGATCCGAGTGGAGTGGTTGACGGAAAGTTAATGAAGGCCATTTTAAATACAGATGGGTTTGAACTCGCTCGCCCAAACGGTCGAGAAAGAGTTCGTACGGTGCAACAAGTTTTAAATTATAGATACAACAACTATTTCGATTATATTCCTACCAACGGAATCTTTGAGAGACAGACCAATAGGGCCTTAATTTATGCGCTACAGCATGAAATTGGTCTTGGGTCTATTGCAAACGGTAATTATGGGCCGTCTACGATTGCAAATACCCCTACCTTAAGCCCTGATTATGCACCTCAAGCGCTGACAGCTGTTCTGCAGTATGCACTAGTCTGTAATGGAACAGAATATGATACGTACCCGTATGATGGACGGTACACTAGCCTAGTTCAAACCAAAGTATCCAAATTTCAACAATTTATGAGATTGCCGGATACAGGAATTGCAGATATGCCTACAATCAAACAATTACTAACCAGTAATGGTTATACCGGCAGGATAGCCATTGCAGCTGATGCGTCAACCATCCTTGATATGCGAACCGCAGAGGTCCTCCGCGATAATGGATATGGCATTATCGGGCGTTACTTAACAGGTACGGTAGGCGGCGTCCGCTCAAAAGCAATGACACGTCAAGAAATTGTATTTGGCAAGTATAAAATGTATGAAACGGCAGCCCTTTTTGTAAACCACTTGCCAACCTCTAATTTTTCATCATCATAGACTCTTTCATTCGTTTACTTTCACCCCCAAACAGAATGAGGTGGGAGTGGTGGATTAGGCGATCCACTACGGCTTCCGTTAGAATTGGATCGCCAAAGACATGGTTCCACTGTCCGAATTGAAGATTGGTAGTAATGATAATGCTCCGTTTTTCATAACACATAGATATCACTTGAAACAGTAGTTCTGCACCTTGCTTATGCAATGGAATATAGCCTAGCTCATCTAATATTAATAGATCAAGTTTATCTATTCTGTTAAACAGCCTGGTCAACGTACCTTTTTCATTCGCTTCCAACAGCTCATTTGCCAATGAAGCAACGGTATAGAACTTCACTCGCTTGCCATACTTCTGTATGGCATTGATTCCTATGAGCGTAGAGAGGTAGGTTTTACCTGCACCTACTCCACCATAAAAAATCATATTTTCCTTTGCCTCGATAAATTCTCCTTCTAATACCGATTCTTGACTTAACCCCTGACCCAATTGAATATCTGTCCAATCAAAAGGATTGCCAGACACGTTCGGCAGCGTTGCCGTTTTGAATAATAGGTTTATCTTACGCTCCTCACGCTGTTCCACTTCCTTTTCAAAAAGTGTTAATAAGTATTGTTGAGGATCTTCTATGTTCACCGTATGGAAATTCTCACGAATCCAGCTGAGTTTTAATCGCTTTGCGTACTCCTGAATCATTTCATGCATTATGCCTGCCTCCTTTCAGAGGAAAAGAAGACATCATATTTCTTAATCCCTCGCTCAGCGACTGGCATGACTGGGATGCTAGGCTCCATCTCCAACGTATCACGATAACCTCGCCCGTGAATAAGTTGATGGAAAACCTGTTTGATTGATTCGGAAGATGGATGGCTCCTTTTAGAAGCTATCTCCAACGCTTCTGTTGCCTTTTCTAAACTATGTTCTTTCAGTAATGTTGATAATAGTTTGAGAGCTTCTTTCTTCTCCTCAATGGTGCATTCATTCAAATAGCTTCGCCAGCGTTCCGGTAATTGGCCATAGAACGTCGTATATTTCAAAGCTGTTGGCCTTGTGGCCATAAGAGATAGGTAGGGTTGCCATACCATTGATTTTGATGCATTTCCGTAGATTCGGTTATGTCTTACAATTTTTTCGTATCTATCCGAAAGGATAGTAACTTGATCATATGTGATTGCCACCAAGACTTTTTGTTTTGCGTAACGTGGGGAAGTGGAGTATTTTTTTGTATCCACTTGGACAAACCCATATTTATCAGCTTTCAAAGTTTCATAGCGTACACAACTATACTCCTTGGAAAAATGCATGCTTATCTTCTTCGAATAATTTACTGATTTCTTCCTTTTTCTCATAATGTTGACGATGACGATCTTTTTCAGCTTCTCCCCACAACTTGGTATTGAATTCGTCTAATTGAAATACTCTTCGTTCTGGTAAAAAGAAATTATTACGAACATACTTAACCATTGCTTCCACATGACCTTTTTCATTCCCTGAACCTGGATTACAAAATTCATATTCGAAACCGTAGTGTAAGACAAACCTTTCAAATCCCTCTGTCAGTTCACGTCTTCCATGAGGAAGAATCTTTTTCACCGCAGGTGATAAGTTATCAAAACGAACTCTTCTAGGTACACCCCCAAGGTGATGAAAGAATCGTTTCATGCCTTCCAAGAAACAGTCTTGATTCTGGGACTCAAACACCTGAACCAGAAATGCATTACTGTACGGGAAAGATATAACCAGATACGGAAGTTCTATGACTTCTCCCTCTACCTTAAACGGTGCCTCCCCAAAGTCTACCTGGGCATCCCCTGGACTTGCTTCTAACGGAAGAGCTGCCTCATCGTTTGCTTCCATCTCTTCAAGTAATTCTATTTTCCGCTTAGAGACATATGCTCTCACCGTTCGGTCTGAACCTTTAAATCCACACTCTTCCTTTAATAACTCCCAAATACGCTTCGCAGTTCTCCGATATTTCTTTTTCTTCTTCAAATCTTCCCTCAACCACTGATCCACAATCTCTTTCACCGGATCCATAACCGGAGAGGGTTGATGTTTCCTTCCTTTCAATTCAGGTTGGAATTCATCTAGATCCGCATATTTCTGTACGGTTCTTGGGTCTCTATTTGTTCTTCTCGCAACCTCTGCATATGTATGCCCTTTTCCGTTCACTTGTTGTCTGATATAATTAATTTCAGTCACTTCTAACACTCCTAATCTACCTCCTGCCAGAATAATGGGTCCAACAGGAAGTGTAGTTAATTATTGAGTTGTTAGCAAGTGGCTTTTTCTTTTATGCATAGCCCTATAGGACATGCATAAAAGAAGTGCCATAACCTACATTTTTAGTTTGCCATAAACAAAGAAATAGCTGTAATCAATCACTATGGATTGCGGGTATTTCCGATTTACCAAGATGGCGGATGGTATGCGAGCTACTTTAATGCAGCCCAAGGTGAAAAAGACGCAATCATCAATCATCGCAATGAACAAAGCATATGAGCTAGGATTTCCCCCTGGAACAACGATTTATTTCGCTGTTGATTATGATGCTTATGATTTTGAAGTACAGAATAACATTATCCCATATATGGCTTCTATAAGAAGGGTTTTCGATGCTCACCGAGCGACGGGTCGTGATTATAAAGTAGGGGTATACGGCGCCCGGAATACGTGTATCCAGTGCATGACCCATTCCAGCGTTCGTGCAGACCATAGTTTTGTCGCAAACATGTCCACTGGTTTTAGCGGAAACTTAGGATTTCCAATGCCTACAAACTGGTCATTTGGTCAATTTTACGAGACAGATATTTACTCGAATATAAATGGAACGAACGTGTCCCTACGAATCGATAAAAATGACTATTCCGGATTGGATCAAGGAGCGCAATATATTCAGCCGCGCCAACCAATAGATGATCCTGTATACGAAGCACGTCATAAAGCTTGGACAGATATCGGAACACTATTCCCAATCTTGAAAGATTCCGGTTTATTCACTAAAAGCTTTACCTTTAATACATCACATGAAGTGATTCGAACAACTCTTGTTGACGTTGACGTTACTACTTCCGCTACTTATAGCATACCAGGAGATGTAGATTCGGTAGTAATCGAGGTTGAAAATTTCCAACCTAAAGCAACTCTGCGTGAAGCGCTAGGAGAAATGTTTGGAGAATTCAGTTCTGATAGACTGGCAGATTACCAAAAAGCAATAGATAACTTATCAGCAACGATAGGGAATGGGTTTGTGAGTATGACATTCACTCAAAATGCCGACGAATTTATAATAACAGTATCTGCATACAAAGATAAAATTGAAGTGGAAGGTGGAAATGATATTAGTTTAGCAATTACTGTTACCTATACTTTCAAAAATCCATTGGCAATAGACTATAGACCTGTTCTAGTAGCTGCTGGAATTGCAGTAGGGGCTGTAGCATTAGGAGCCCTTGTATACCTTACCATTCCAGCTTTAAGTGGTGCCACGGCTATAGCAACAATCGTTTCGCTCTTAGTAGGTGCATTTAATCCTGATGCTTAGTAAAAAAGTGTAGAGAATTATAATCTCTACACTTTTTTATATTTACTCGAATCTCAAATATCTACTTTCTACTCCACTACTATATTATGCTGATCGAAATAATTGCGAAGTAATTTATTATATTCTTGGGTTTCTCCTTCCGACATATTATCTGGGTTCTTTTTAATAACGATAACATGGATGTCCGATATCATTATTAAATACCTCTCCACATCCTCGCTTACTAATTTTATCTCTTGCCATTCTATTTTATTAGTGGAATTTTTTAACTCCCTATATAATCCACTTTTTGAAATTGTTAACGTACATTCCGCATTAAGTAGAGCTGGATCATTCTTCGCTATTCTTTTAGTTTGATCTACAATTGATTTTTTATAGATATAGTTGTATGAAACATAAAACAAAGCAGCTGATACGATCAGAATTATTATGATATTGACTTTGTATATTAACATATTCAAAATTATCATACCTATAGCAGCGAGGAAACTAAGTATTAATTTATTTCTTTTATGAAACTTTGAGTTGTTGGCGAGAAAGGATTGAGCTGCTACCAAATCGTCCAAATCTATCTTAAATTTGGCAATCAACTAAAGAACCTCCTTAGAATGAATTAATCAAAATGATACTATATAATGCTATCAAATCATATAGGAAAATAGTCTAAAAGTTGTATATATAACCTATTAATTAGTATGATTTGTCCTTTCATAAAATAATAATCTCTTTGTCTTAGTAAATGTCCATCAAATAGTAAAAATAAATAATTAAATTACGGAGGATATATCTATGCCAAAGGTTTACTCAAGAGGTACTTTTAGTCTTTCTCTGCCAACACTTTTTCACAAACCTGACCATTTTGTTGCACAGAGAACAAAAGGTGGAAGTGTAATAGGAGTGATGCTGGAAAATACAAGGGATAGTATAGGCTGGGCTTCAGAAGGTGCTTTTGTCGGTATAAATGGATAATGAGGTTATAAAGAGCACCTGCCAAGTGACATTTATCATAATCAATAATAAAAAGTGAATCAGATTGCTGAGATATTTGATTATCTTGATGACCTTCATATAATGGGCATGAAACGAGCGATCAACTATATCCATATTTATCTTTGTAGGTTCCAAAATCGCATTTAACATCAGTTGATAGTTTTCTTTGCTTTTTAAAAAGCTCTTTATGATTGGGTTTTCTATATTTTCTCGATTTCGATAGAAAAATTCATCTATAATTTTTTTCTTGCCCGTTATGCAATATAAATCACCCCTTCGCTTATTTGAGCTTTTTCCTTATATACTAAAGAGATGCTTCTCTTATATTATAAACTGATAAGAACAAATGCTCTGTAAAAGTGAAAGAATTAGTACTGTTTTATATCAGCTGTTTATCAAGTCAGCTATTTATTCAGACTTATACCAGATTATTAGTAAACTTGTAATCAAACAACGCATACAAGAATCAAGCACCTCCTGTTAAAATAGAAATATCGATTGAAAGAGAGTCAAGGACCGATTATCGTTCTTTTTTAAAATGCGTTGTCACATGCTCGATCCGTTCTCGAAGGAGTTGTGGAGAAATTTACTGGCACAATTATTTATGCCGGCTATTCTGCGTACGATAAAATTCCAGGAGTAAACTTTGCAAATTGTTGGGCACATGTTCGCCGATATTGATTGAAAGCGAACAGTAAAAACGGCAAGATTGATGTGGATTTTTGCGACGAGCTATATCGTTTGGAAAGGGAATTTAAACATTTACCCCCGAGTAAACGAAGAAAAAGACGTCAAAATCGTTCGAAGCCAATCGTGGAAGCATTTCTTAAGTGGGTGGAGGAATCTCCTTTTTACGGAAATAGCGGAATCGGAAAAGCAACTGCATATAAACTAAAATTGGCAGATGGACTTCGTGCATTTCTCAATGATGGACGGATTGAAATGGATAATAATCCAACTGAAAATGCGATTTGTTTGAGCATGGCAGAAGACCGCAAAAGGAAATGGTGTGGATTTTTATCAAAATTTGGTAAAATTACTAACGGAGTTACCAAATCTGGATATCCATCAAACGCCAGAAATATTAAATCAGTACATGCCTTGGTCGAAAACGATCCAAGCAACATGTGCAAAAATATAAAATAACCGTAAATCTGCTTAAAATTATTCAGATTCACGGTTATTTGTCGTTTCTATTTTATTTTCCTTAGTTCAAACTTACGATTATTAATTACACTGCGAAACGATATGGTCAGGTTTACTTTTGTGAGGACTCGACCCCTTTATTAATTATATACGACACCACATGGTGATATAGATAAACAGTAAGGCGAGGTCTGCAAAATCTTTAGTCTCGGTTCGAATCCGGCTATCACCTTAAAAATAATACAAAGAATGGAGAGGAGGCCGAATTACTCCTGAAACGATACCGGTATGGATATCCCTAGTCGGCAATTTGGGATTTCCAATAGCCGTAATCATCTACATGTTCGTTCGATTTGAACGCAAATTGGATAATTTAGAAGCTGTCATTCACCATCTATCCAAGGTCATAAAAGTAACTAATAAAAAATGAGGGAGCGATAACTATTAAAATTGAAGATAAAATGGCTTGTTACAGTGAATTTAGAGAAACCCAAGCATTTTATATATTGATTACGAAGGGATTTTTTAAAAAGTAGTTGTTTTTATACTAACAACAACACTTTATATAACATACAGCATTTGGTTGCAACCGCAGCTGTTGAATTTTATTTTAAAAAGGAGATGAGATGATGGCTAAGGTATATAATTTTACAGCTAGTTTTTCTAATAATATTTGGATTAACGGTGGTAGAAACTTTAACAAACCTTTAAGTGTTATGTTGGGAGTGCAAGGGAAAGCGAATGTCGGTATTGTTCTACAAAAAGCAGTTACTGGTGGTTATGTAGATGCAGGTAGATTAAATACGGGTGATTTTGAAGGTGCAATCAATTTCCCAATTGACCACTTAACGCAGGGTGGGGGAGTTTACAGAATACGATTAGTCAATAATAGATACAATACCCAAGTAAATGTTACAAATGGACAATTATATTACACTTAATTTTGCTAAAATAAATGAATAATACTCATTAGGTGAGATTCAAATTTTTATTCGTAAAAACAAATAAAATGGTTCCGATTATCATTCTCTAGATAATTGGAACCATTTTCCTTTCTACTAATTTATATCCCACCCAGAAAACACCTTAAGATCATAATGTTTTAAGTCTTCATCTGAC
Organism: Oceanobacillus sp. AG; assembly: GCF_009746545.1. NCBI lineage: Bacteria > Bacillati > Bacillota > Bacilli > Caryophanales > Bacillaceae > Oceanobacillus > Oceanobacillus sp. AG. Next base: position 17,220 of record NZ_WOWT01000025.1, on the reverse strand, counting down.
AAATTACTACGAATGTATTCTTCTACTTTTTCTATATCCTCTTCTTTATATACATCTACATCGATTGTAGCTGATTCCTCCCCAATAATATATCCTTGCACACCATATTTATCAATGACAGTCGACATTACATCATCTGCAGTTTTTTCTTTTGCCAAATTTTGAAATGAAAACGCACCCAGAAACAATGCAGCACCAATCAACACTATTGCTACAATTTTCCTCACTTTTTCACCCCCAGCGCTCTTTAAATTACTATTTATCATAATCATACATTCATTTATATACACCATCATGTACATTGTAAACTTACTTCATGCTCAATGCAAATGTTTAATAAACATCGACAATGTCTATTTTTTTAACAGTATAATCTATAAAAGGAATAAAAAAAGATTGCTGCGCCACGACTAATTGAAAATTAATCGTGGATATGTTAATCAGAATAAAAACACGATCTTTGTTTTTATTACCACGCGTAGGCTTTTCAAAGAGGGTTTCAAACTTTGAAAAGCCTTACAGATTTAGTTTTAACAGTTTTCTTCCCCTATTACAACTCGGATTAAGTCTTCCCACTCCTAAATAATTTCTTCATTATCGTACATAATATTAACTTTTTCCTCGGCTTCAACTTGTTTTTTTGCTGTAACAGTAACAGACGTAACGAGAATTTCTTTGATAACAACCCCAAAGGATTCCGTCTCACTTTCCTCGGGTGATTCTTCAGGTACAGATTCATTTTGTTTTTTAGTTCATCAAGGCTTTTTCCATAATCAAGTTCAATCTGTCCGACGTTCTTCTTCCTTTGGCTTTACGGTTAATTCGCCAATTTCACCAATAAGAATTTAACTTCTTTTACTGTATCTTGAAGGTATGCATGTTCAAGAAAGTCAAATCCGTCACTGTCATCCCAGATGTTGACGAGTCTTGATTTCTCCTTATGTAGGGAGAGGTCAAATTTTCCCATGATTGCTTGGATTACTCGTATACTTTCTAGCGCTTGCGGTTTTGTCCTACACAAGATGACAAAGTCATCCGCATAACGTATAAGAGAGCCTAGACGGCTGAATTTCTTTTCTCAGATGGAATCCATTACATTCAAATAACTTTTCTTACTCTCTTTTCTGATTTTCGCTATGGCTTGATGTTCATTCCTTTTGGGACGGAAACCATAAGAACAATCTTTAAAGTCAGCTTCAAAAATAGGTTCTATGACCAACTTGGTTGCCATTTGTACAATCCTATCCTTGATAGTTGGGATTCCCAATGGACGTTTCTTTCCATCATCTTTCGGAATGTACGTGCGTAGGACCGGTCGAGGATGATATCGACTTTCCTTTAACTCCAGATAGATCTCATTAAGAAATCTTTTCTTGCTATAGGACGCAATATCCTCCAGCGTCTGATAGTCTACCCCGCCACTCCCTCGCTTTCTTTTTACCCTTTGCCATGATTCCCACAAGATATCAGGTCGATAAATCTTATCATATAAGGCATGAAATCGACGTGTCTTGCTTTCCTTGGCACAAAGGTATAATGTTTTCCAGAGTTCTTGAGCTTTTGCATGATTGGTGTAGTTAGCCATTTTCTTGCATTCACTGACTCTTACCTCCTTCCAAACATATGAACGAAGTAGGGTATTGGCTTTTTGCCGTCCTTCCCTAGACAATGTTGTGTTGTCTTTGTCATCATTGGTACTATGACCCCTTCGACTCCCTCTCAGTCCATCCACCACCTCACTTGGGGCTTATAAGTTTCTGTTTTACTTTCATAAGAAAGTGACCGAGGAGGGTATCCCCAGTTCCGTTAACTACTTTCCTAACATGTCGTTCTCCCCATACCCCAAGGGATTCTTCGGTGCTGAATTCCAAGTTCCTCATACCTTCCGTGGTTTTCGCCCATATTCACCAGGCTCAACTTCCCTTTGTCCTCAACGAGGGTTGTAATTGACAAGGCGGCAGGATTCACTTTATGTTACGACCTGCTAGGTTGCCCGCACTCAACTTTGAGTTACTTTGTCACAGGGCTTCAACCTTAGGATTTCTCCACCAGTTGCCAGTCAGCTACTGAGCGTCTTGGTACTTACCAGATTGGACTTCTACCAACTAGCAATTAACGGCTTGCTGGGCACGCTAAATACAAAAAACCCATTCTATGTACATTCTATGTTGATCTAGTTATGCACTAGATCAACATAGAATGGGGTTCTCCCTATTTTTTCTTATTCAATTAAGAAAATAAGTGTATTTTTCATTTTAATCAACCGTAAATCAACCATAAAAAAATAGAAAGAATAACTTATTTAGTTGTTTTTTTAGATCTTCCTCTCTTTATATACTACCAGCCGGTTGGAATAATTATTAGGAGGAATTTAAAATGAGCAGACAAGCATTTTACGATTTCGGAAGAACAACTTTTTCAAATTATATTTGGATTAGTGGAGGGTTTGCTTTTTTCAACCCGCGTCATATTGACATTGAAAAAATAACTAACCAACCAATGACTTTAGAAATCTATGATTCTCAAGACAAATACCAAGGTAAACGTTCATTTCCTAAAGGCTACCATTGGCAAAGTGCCAATCTTTCTGGGCTACCTCGTGGTAAACGATATAAATTAAAATTAATTAATTCCGGTAGCGGAACAGTACAACTTCTACAAGGTCAGCTTGCTTATGAACAACTTTTAACAGCAGCTTAGATGATTATTAGAAGGTTGGAAAAGACTTTAAATCTTTTCCAACCTTTTTTATAAATACATGATTGTATATGTTAAACTTATAAGAGAAAATCATTAGCTTATAATATTTCAATCTTTATAAGAAAATGTTGTTAAAAAGGTGGGGATTTATTTTGAATAGACTAATTCTACTATTTGGGCTTGGAATCATCCTATTGTTAGTTTCTATTTTCTCAACATTGTATGAAGGAAGTGAAATCATCATTTATACAGATGAATGGGCATATTCGACACCTTTCACTCATTTATTTAAAGGTGAAGTAATATTTCCTGAGGATATTTTGCACCTTGATTATCTTGTGTTTGCTGCTAAATTCAAACCATTTTTTCCGATACTTGCTTTAATAAGTATTGTATATTTGTTAACATTAATCGGATATGTAATATTTAAACATAACTGTAAGTGGTTTAATTACTTTTTATTTTTTATTGGTTCAATGCTCTTCGTTTTCTCTTTATTGCTTTCTAATTCGGTTACAATAGGGGGAATTACTTTTTTTAAAACATCATTATCGATGAGTATTTTATACATAACCATTGCTTTAATTCTCTGGCTAATAAAGAAAAAGAACGTTACAAAAAAGGACGCTGGGACAAAACTCCAGTAAATAAAATATTAAGGCGTTGGAGCTTACACTAAAAAGTGTAGATCCCACGCCTTTTGAAAAAGCTCCGTTCCGAACACAAATTACCAAAACAATCTCGGAAGCAATTTATGGATTTCATCACTCGCAAACAAAAATGTTTGCATAGACAAAAAATACTGGAAGACAGGTATGAAACCTATCCTCCAGCTTTTTTATTTCTGCAACTATTAAATTGAATGCTACTTCCGAAGTGCTGCCAGATATGCATCCCGTTTATTCACTTCAAATCTGCCGCTAGACTTCGACATAACTACCGCAGCCAACGCATTTCCAAGAACATTCACCACAGTACGTCCCATATCAAGCAGTCTGTCCACACCAGCAATGAAAGCAAGTCCTTCTAGCGGAATTCCAACTGTTCCAAGTGTTGCCAAGAGAACAACAAACGAAACACCTGGGACACCAGCAATTCCGTTAGAGGTAATCATTAATACTAAGACTAATGTAACTTGTTCTATGATACTTAAATCTATTCCATATAACTGCGCTATAAAGATAGCCGCAATCGCCTGATATAATGTAGAACCATCCAAGTTAAACGAATAACCGGTTGGAATAACAAAAGAAACAATGTCTTTTGGACATCCTGTCTTCTCCAGTTTCTCCATCAGTTTTGGTAAAACAGTCTCGGAACTTGAAGTAGAATATGCCAAAAGCAGTTCTTCTTTCAATACTTTTATAATATTAATAATGCTCGAACCTACCACTTTCGCAATTGTCCCTAGGACAACTAAAACAAAGAAAATCATTGCCCCGTATACAAGGAGCATTAACTTACCTAAGGGAATTAATGATTCTAAACCGAATTTAGAAACAGATACACCGATTAATCCAAATACACCAACTGGAGCAAATTTCATAATGAAATTTGTCACCCAGAACATCGCGTCTGCCGTGCCTTGGAAAAATGCAAGTACAGGTTTACCTCTTTCACCAATTGCCGCCACACCTAATCCAAACAATACAGAGAAGAAAATAACGGGCAACATATCCCCTTCTGCCATTGATTGGATAATGTTACTAGGCACAATACCTACAATGACATCCATAATCCCTTCATTCTGCACACTTTCAGATGTCTCAACATACTCATTGATTTCAGTTTTAGCAAGAGAAGACATATCGATCCCTTTACCAGGCTGAAAAATGTTTGCTGCTGCCAGTCCGACTACAATAGCAACAAGGGAAACAACTTGGAAATAAATCATCGTTTTTGCTCCAAGTTTTCCTAATTGTTTTAAGTCTCCTGTTCCCGCCACACCGACGATTAGTGTAGAAATAATAATCGGAACGACAATCATGCGGATCATATTAAGAAATATTGTTCCAAGCGGCTGTAAATAAGTTTCCACCGCAGGATTTCCATAAAAAATAGCCCCTACAATAATCCCAAGGACTAATCCAATCAGAATTTGATATGCTAAAGGAATTTTTATTATTCTTTTCATATATTCACCTCTTTATTTCTGTTAAACCCACTAGACCGTATTAGCAGCAATTAAAAAACGTTAAACTAGCCCTTTATACCATATTAGAGAAAGAAGATAAAAAAATATACTTTGTAAATATACTACAATTTTAGTCAATTATCAACATTTTTCATGTAGGTTTGCGATGTACCATTTTTTCCATTTTTTAGTTTTATTGAAAAAATATAAAAATGAAGTTTGCTTGTCAAGATGTTAGGAAATTTTGATTTCAAGAAGTATATAAAGCATGTATATTATGATCTAATACATTTAGATAATTAATCTTCAGAAAGTGGATTCTCCTTAAAGGGTGGGATAGAATGGGTAATGAAAAATTATGATAGTAGACGATGATCTTGATATGTTAGGGGTTCTCGGTCTTTACCTGAAAAAAGAAGGGTTTATAGTGGCGACGACTCGTCATGGCCGCTCGAAGATAGAAATTATTAAAAATAAACAACCCGATTTAATATCATATTAGATGTAACTTCTGCCCCATATAGATGGCTTTGAATTATGTCAAATGGTACGAAAAGAGACAGATATTCCAATCCTTTTCATCAGTTCGAAAGGCGGGGATACAGATCTAATCACTCTTACGTATCCCATTGCCCCCTAAATATATAAATGCAACAAAATAGTCCACTCCCATATTTCAGGCGTGAACTATCTAAGTCTTAAAGTATATTATCTAACTAATATTCTAGAAAATTTACATGTCATACGTCCATGATTCATATCCAATGCCAGGGAATAATTTCCAAAAATCGATTTCTTTTGTTACCATATATTCATGTATTCTAATTTCTCCCGCGGGATGACGTAACCACATTTCTTGACTGGGCGCTCCGTCATGTGATCCGAACGCATGTAAAGAACTTGGTGTTGCTTTAACAACATAATTATAGTCTATATTTGGGTACAAACTATTTATTGGAATTCCAACGGAATGTCTAACTTGCCAATGTAAATTATTTTTACTAGCATTTATTATATTAAATTGAATCCCCGAAGTACTTGCAGTATCAATATATATAGGACTTGCACATGACGAAGCATTACATGCATAAGTTCCGCTAACGTCAGGGGTATGTGCTAAAGCTGGCGGGAAATCAAATTGACCATAAACTACCGACTCTGTTCTATATCTATCTGTATACGGTAGATATTGTGTCCTGTCATCACCTTTTAAATACTTGTGTTTGCTGAACCAATTTACAGGGTTTTTAACTGATTTAAACGGTATAAATGTTCTATAGACCATATCAAAAAATGGTGGTACGTTAGCTAATGCCTCATTTGAATTATTATCATTCTCTACTAAGGGACTCATAATTTGATCCTTTTCCAACGACTCCTTAGTATTATCTGGCGTAATAACCAATGTTGAAATTGTACCACTATAGGTCTGCTCTATATCATTTAAATCTATACTACCATCATTTGACATTTTCATTATTTCCCTTTTCGCATTATCCGATAAGACATTATCTACCCTTACTGTATATTTATATATTGTCCCAGGTTCAACTGTCTCATCAATAAAGCTTAGTTCTTTAGTCTCCGCTATTTTTTCCCCATCTCTATAAAGGATATACTTCTTATCTTCATCGGGAAGTTCCGGCCATTTTAGTGAAACATAACTATCCCCTATTACAGCTTCAAGTTTAGTGTTTTGTATTGTTTCTTTAATAAACTCTTCTTTACTTTTCTTCTCAACATTAATAGATTTTGTCTCTTCATCGTTTGTCACCTTCATGGAAATAACTTTTATAAGTTCTTTTCCACTATAAACTCCTATTCTATATTTCTGTATATCGTAATCCATAGTCTCCTTAAAAACATTTTCCTTCCCCTCATAAACTAGTTCCTCATCTTTAAAAATTTCATACTTGTCCCCTGTTTCTAAAACTTCAAGAGTCACTTCGCCATTGCCTTTAGTAATCTTTACATCATCGTTTCCATCAAACCCAAAAACACTAATTGGTAGTAGAAGAAACAATGCTACAAAGAAAATAGCTAAAGTACAAAACTTTTTAATCTGTTTCATTTTACATCCCTCCCATTTATTTACGTCTAGGGTAACACAATAATTCCCTCTTTTCAAAATAATTTACATTTAACCATATTACTTTTATTTTTCTTATTATTGTTTTAGTATTAGAGTTAAATCTAGTTAGAGGGTCGTGTTTTTATGAAGAGAATATTTACTTTGCGGTACTTATGTTTTGCTATATTGTGTGCTTTATGTACATCTATAATTTTAAGTATTATAACTCTTTCGCTATCTACCTTTTCTTTGATTGGTACTCTGTACTTAACTTTTTTTTATTTGATCTTTTCCTTGATTTTTACAGCACCAGTTCAATTTGTATTGAACGTAAAACCTAAGAGATTCAATATACTTTACCTCTTAATCTATGCAACTGTCGCGTTCATTGCTACAGCATTCGCTATGATACTTTTGGGAGAAAAGCCTTTTAGTATGTTATCTCATTATATATTTAGTACTCTAGCCGCCATTTTATTTTGGTTTTTTGATTCAATTCTACTTCAAAAAGAATAAATATTTAAATAAAGGAAAACGTAAACTCAAATATAAACCAATTACCAGAGCTTCGTACCCCAGACAAAGAAAAGTATGCTCATGTTGTTTCTCATACGGTTCAAATGACGTAATCTATTCGAACTGGTGAGAAGAAGAGAAGCTTTAGTCGGGAAACAAGAGTACATCCTAAAAAAACATACGCGGAATGAAATGGGGCTGTTGCACAATCAGATAACTGATTGTGCAACAGCCCCTTTTTTCTTGAAAAAGTAGAGAAATAACGTGCATATTCTTTTTCATATATGAAATAAAGTGAAAATAATCGTACATTATTCCAGATAATAGGATGGATTAATTTGAAATACAGAGCCTGGAATAATGTGCTAGTTTACATTATTAAGGAAATGTTCTGTTGTTATAAACCTAGAGCAGTCAAACGAGTAAACATTCCTAAACCCAATGGAAAACAAAGACCTCTAGGGATACCGTCTATATGGGATAGAATTATTCAACAGTGTATTCTTCAAGTATTAGAACCGATTTGTGAAGCGAAGTTTCATACCAACAGTTATGGTTTCAGTCCAAATCGCTCGGCTCATCATGCCATTGCACAATGTTACAGATTGATGAATCGAAGCAAATTACATTATGTTGTAGATATAGATATTAAGTCTTTCTTTGACAATGTAAATCATGCAAAGCTGATTCAACAAATGTGGGCTTTAGGAATTAGAGATAAGCATTTATTAGGTATTATACGTGCCATGCTTCATGCACCGATAATCTTGCCAGATGGAAATGTGGAACATCCAAAGAGAGGAACTCCACAAGGAGGGTTATGCAAAGCTTTGCATAAGGTGGAATTCTCTCACCATTGTTATTAAATATTGTGCTTAACGAACTGGATTGGTGGATTGCTTCCCAATGGGAAGAGCTACCAGCAAAAAGTAAATCGGCACGAGTAATTGACAGGCGAGATAAAGGAAAGGGCATTGACAAAGGCAATAAATACAAGGAACTGTGAAAATCTAATCTCAAAGAAATCTATATAGTCAGATACGCTGATGACTTCAAAATATTTTGTCGAAAACGCAATGACGCAAATAAGATTTTTCATGCAGTCACTCAATGGCTAAAAGAAAGGCTTTTGCTTGATTAGTAAAGAAAAATCGAAGATTGTAAATCTGAAAAAACATAAATCTGAATTTCTTGGATTTGAAATGAAATTAGTTCGGAAATCAGATAAGGATGTAGTGGAATCTCACATGAGTAAAAAGGTAATGAAAAAGGTGGAAAATACTCTGAAAGAACAGATTGATTAAAAGAATACAATCATCCCGCTACTGACAAAGAACAAGCCAAGGAAATCGGAATTTACAACTCAATGGTAGTTGGTATTCACAATTATTATAGTAAGGCAACGCTCATAGCATTTGATTGCTCAAAAATCAATTACACTATAAGTAACTGGATAGATAATAGGTTGAATATAACGAAACAAGGAGTAATTTATAACAAGTATTTATCGAAAAAGTATGGGAAAAGCAAGCAAATACGATGGCTGAATAACTGTCCTATCATAATCATTGGATATGTAAAACGCAGCAGAGCCATATCCTTAAAAAAGGTATTTGTAAATTTAATTCACAGAGCAGACAACTTATACACAATTCACTTAACTTAGATGTAGGTGTGCTCACCCAACTTATGAGAAATCCTGTACAGGATAGATCGATTGAATACAATGACAATCGAATTTCCGAATATACTGCACAATTAGGAAAATGTGCGGTCACAGGAAAAATACTTTCATGTGGAGAAATCCATTGCCATCATATCAAACCAAGTGCAGATGGCGGTACAGATAAGTTTCAAAACCTAATTATTGTCCATAAAGACATTCATAGACTGATTCATGAGACGTCGCATGAAGTAATCAATAGAGTTATTAAACAATTTCAACCTACTCAAAAACAGTTTGAAAAAACAAATGAATTAAGAATAAAGGTCAAAAATGGTGTTATTGCAGTTTAACTTAAAAAATATATAGCAAGTAAGAAAAAGATTGATGGAACGCCGTGTGCGGTGAAAGTTGCATGCACGATGTGAAGCAAGGGAAAACTTGGAGATAGTTTCAAAGAGTTACCTATCGCTATTCGATTTAGTGAGTCAATATTTTATCTCACCACAATTTGATAATGAATTAGTTCAGAGAGTTATGGATGAAGCTTTAAAGCATGAGGGATATCCCTATGTTTTTGGCGGAGACAATTCAAGCACCTAGTTTGATTGTAGTGGACTGACACAATGGAGTTACCAGAAAGCAGGGGTTAACTTACCCCGAACAGCGCAACAGCAGTATGATGCGACCGAGCATATATCTTTATCTGAAGCTAAACCAGGGGATTTAGTGTTCTTTCATTCTACTTATAATGCAGGAACATATGTCACCCATGATGGAATCTACCTTGGAAACAACCAAATGTATAACGCAGGAGATCCGATTGGTTATGCCGATTTGACTTCTTCATACTGGCAAAAACACCTCATTGGAGCTGGACATATTAAACAATAGAAAGGATTGAAGCAGGTGAAAAGCTTTTTTAAGAAAAAAGAAAAACAAACACTGAAAACAAAACCTAAAAAAACGAAAGTACGGACTGTTGTTACACGCAAAAAAACAGTGACTATTTTATGGCTAGTCTTAGTTTAGCATTCATAGTAAGCCATCCTTGTCATCTTTTTGATCCACTTATGACAGGTTTTTGATCAACCGCTACCAAAAATGGATCCATTATACTAAATATTGATAGAGCAACAACCTCGCCAGCCTTGACCTTATTTGTGTTTGTGGCGGTTTTGATGGCGAATGGAAGAAGTTTAGCCTTAGCATTCGCATCAGCAGTCTTCCATGACAATCACTTCCAAGTTTCGCTGGTGGGCCTCGGCCTCTTTCAACGATCACTTATGAAGTTGCACGGCGGTCATGAGTATTGCGGACGGTTTGTTCAGCCTGAGTGCCACCACGGTGATAGTAAGCTAAATAATATAGTATTAATAAGCTAGTACGTCACCATTGACTTAACTTTTGTCCGTGTAGTGGATTTATCACACGTGAGGTGCAAATAATGTCTATTAGGCACTTCAATTTCTTGGCACGGATGGCTCAGATGGTACACATGGTTCAATCGGATGGCTGTAATCCGGTAAGAGAAACGGGGCCACTAGGAATTATTACAAGATTTGTTGAACTGATTGATTGTAATAAAGCTTTTTTATATAAAAAACGGCCACCATTTTTAAATGATGACCGAGTTTCTTTCTATTGTATTATACACACTTTCACGAACACCATAATTTCGATATAAACATTATCGGTAAATACCTTTAGAATATAAAAAAGAGAATTCTCTTCCACACAAGTGAATAACTCCTTCACGATATTTGTGTGTTACTACATTATCTCCTTTTAATGTTAACTGTATGAGCAAGCATGCGACCTGTTCTTTCTTACACAGTATATTATCTATAACTCTAGAAAAAAATTTCTTTATCTTTGACCTTATTTAAAATTTCTTGAATGACCTTTACGTTTTCTTGAATATAACCGGAATTTAATAAATCATCATGTTTACCAAATCCTTCATACTCAACATATGTTTGAGTAGTATTATTTTTCCAATTTTTCTTAAATAACGTTGTTACAGTATCAACAACTATATTATGAATATTTGCTTCTACTAATCCTGAATTTACTAAAGTCTGCATGTACATCAGAAAATTAGTACGTTTGTTTTTAGCGTAAGGAGTTGTCGTCCATTGTAACATATCTAAGTGCTTTATATTCACAGGGTCACTAAGTATTTGAGAGGCTATTTCTTGGACTTCCTCGTTCCAAGGTGTCGTATCTAACATTACAATGTCGGATACCTGTTTACCTCTTTTTTTCATTGTTTTAGTGACTTCAAAGGCTAAATTACCTCCACCAGAATATCCTAAGAGAATGTATGGACCTTCTTTTTGAACAGTTGTAATATGATCTACATATCTGTTTAACATCTCATCATGGTTATCATAATCATCAATAAAATCAGTTACATACACAAGACACTCATTTTCCAACAACTTAGCCATCTCAAAATAAATCATTCCGAGTCCAGTTGGAGGTGGAAAACAGAACACATTTATCTCTCCATATTGATTTAAAGGAACAAATCCTATATTCCTGCAATTATTTGAATTTTCATTCATCAATTGCAATGCCATTAATTCTATTGTGGGATGCTTAAAAACTGTTTGGAAGTTCAGTTCAACATTCATTTGGTCATTAGTAAATTTAATTAATTTTAGTATTTTGATTGAATCCCCACCGATATCAAAGAAATTGTCCTTTACTCCAACTCGCTCTATACCAAGAACCTCTTGCCAAATCTTAGATAACTCTTCCTCGACTGGATTGCGAGGAACTACAAACTCATTTCCTATTTGAAGTTCACCTTTAGGTTCAGGAAGAGAATTACGGTCTATTTTCCCATTTGGTGTTAAAGGCATTTGTTCCATCTGTACAAAAAAGGACGGAATCATATAGTTAGGTAACTGTTTTGCTAATGCTTGTTTTATCTCACTTATTGGATATGAACGACCTGCGACAAAGTAGGCACAAAGTGCTTTATCACCATTTCCATCATCATTCGCAATGACAATTGCCTCTTGTACCTCTTTTATGTTTAATAAGGCAGTTTCAACTTCACCGATTTCAATACGATAGCCACGTATTTTTACTTGGTGGTCAATCCTTCCTAAGTACTCGATATTCCCATCCGGCAGCCACCGGGCTAAATCCCCCGTTCGATACATCCTATCTCCTGAAACATACGGACTTTCTAGGAACTTCTCAGCTGTTAAGTCGGGGCGATTTAAATATCCTCGGGCCACCCCGTCGCCTGCCACTACTAATTCACCCCATACTCCAATGGGCTGTAAATTCATGGAACGATCCAATATATAAGCTTTGGAGTTGGCGATAGGTCTTCCAATCGGCACTGAATCAATCTGCTCACCGTGTATAGGAAATGTAGTAGAGAATGTAGTGTTTTCCGTTGGACCATAGCCATTAACCAATTTTAATCTTGGATAATTTCGTTTTATCTCATTGACATAAGATACTGATAGTACATCGCCACCTATAATTAATGTCTCTAAATGCTCAAACAAATGACCATCTTGTTCTGTAAGTTGATTAAACAAAGGCGATGTTAACCACATGGTATTAATATGGTAACGCTCAATTAATTGCTTTAAGCTGTCAACATCTAGTATCTGTTCATTTTGCGTCAAATAAAGCTGACCACCATTTAGAAGAGACCCCCAGAATTCAAATGTAGAGGCATCGAAGACAATGTTTCCGGTCTGAAGTATACGTGTCCCTTCGTTTAACGTCACATAATCTGTCTGTTTGACTAATCGTATAACATTGCGATGTTCTATCATAACCCCTTTCGGTTTACCAGTTGTCCCTGACGTATAAAGCACGTATGCCAAATGGGTTGGGTCCACGGATTTTCCAAGGTTGGTTCCATCTTGCTGATAACTAGACTGTTCATCTAAATAGAATACCTTTGTCCCTTGCGGTGGTATATTTTTCTGTAAATGACTCTGACTTAGAAATAGTTCTGCACCCGAGTCCTTTAACATATAGTGAATCCGTTCCTCTGGATATTCAGGATCAATCGGTACATAAGCTCCGCCTGCCTTGATAATACCAAGTACCCCAATAATCAAGTCTAGAGAGCGTTCTACCATAATTCCTACCATCTGATCAGGACCTATTCCCTCTATTCGTAGAGTTCGAGCTAACTGATTTGCCTGTTTATTCAGTTCTCTATATGTCAGTTGTTGGTCCTCATATACTAATGCTATTCGGTCAGGCATAAGTTCTACTTGTTCTTCGAACAATTCTTGAATCACCTTTTCTCTCGGATAATCGTTTGTCGTATCGTTAAATTTCTCAAGAATTTGCTCGCTCTCTTCCTTTACAATCATCGATATATATCCAAGTTTCTTATGCGGACTCAAAATAACCTCATTTACTAATTGCTTAAAGCGTTTTCCCATTAATTCTATGCTTTGTTCTTTAAATAGCGAGGTCGCATATTCAAACATACAGTGAATTTTCTTATCTTGTTCGATTACGGTTAAAGTTAAATCAAATTTTGAAATTTTATAATCAAGTTTACTTGGAGTGATATCCAAGTTTTCTATTGTTCCAAAATCTTGTTCCATATTTTGCAGTGCAAACATCGTACTAAATATTGCACTTCTACTCATATCTCTTGGAATATTTAAATTATCTACCAACTCTTCATATGGATAATCTTGATTTTCAAAAGCATTTAAAGTGTTTTCTTTCACTTCCATTAAATAATTGATAAATGTTTTTTCTTCTTCTGGATAATTACGCATTGCTAACGTATTAACAAACATACCAACAATACGGTCTAAATCGGGATTTGACCTCCCTGCAATTGGACTACCCACAATAATATCTGTTTGATTACTATACTTTGATAACATCATTGAATAGATTGCCAACAGCACCATGTAAAGTGTAGTACCTGTTTGCGCAGCTAAATCTCTTAATGCATTACTCGTATGCTCATCAATTACAAATTCGAGTATATCTCCATTGAAATCTTGCATGACTGGTCTTGCAAAGTCAATCGGCATTTGCAGGACAGGAATTTCTCCACTTAACGTTTCTAACCAATACGTTTTTTGCTGCATAATATATTGTTGGTTTAATTCCTTTTGCTGCCAAACCGCATAATCTTTATATTGTATTGGTAGTACTGATAACTCTCCTTCTTCATATAATTTAAACAAATCCTGCATGAATACATTCATTGATATTCCGTCTGAAATAATATGGTGAATATCAATCAATAAAATATGCTTTTTGGATTCTATCTTTAATAGTTCAACCCTAAAAAGAGGGGCTTGCATTAAATTAAATGGACGGATGAAGTTGCGAGTATATTCATCTATTTCTTCCTGGTTAATTTTTTTAACACTTAATGTAAAGTTGATATTAGGGTTAATACGTTGTAAGAGCTCTCCCTGTATTATTTCAAAAGATGTTCGTAATGACTCATGATGTTCAATTAGCTTTACCAATCCAGACTGTAATTTTGTAACATCTAAATCCCCATCAATTACTAACATAGTGGGTATATTATAACTAAGCTTGCCGCCTTCTCGTTGATTTAAGATATACATTCTTTTTTGTGCGGACGATACAGGATAGTACTCTTTCTCTTCTACAGCTGGGATAAAAACATAGTTCTCATCTTCCCTATTTTCAATAATTGTTGCTAATTGCTCTATCGTTGGACTGCTAAATATTTCCCTAAGCGATATATCTATCTTCAACTTTTTATAAATTTTCGCAACTAAGTTCGTTGCTCTAAGAGAATGACCACCGATATCAAAGAAATTATCTTTCACTCCAACTCGCTCTATACCAAGAACCTCTTGCCAAATCTTAGATAATTCTTCCTCGACTGGATTGCGAGGAACTACAAACTCATTTCCTGTATGTAGTTCTCCTTTAGGTTTAGAAAGCGAATTACGGTCTATTTTTCCATTCGGTGTTAAAGGCATCTGTTCCAACTGTACAAAATAGGAAGGAACCATATAACTAGGCAACTGATCTGATAGTTGTTCTTTTATCTCACTTATTGGATAAGAACGCTCTGCAACGAAATAGGCACAAAGTGCTTTATCACCATTTCCGTCCTCATTCGCAATGACAATGGCCTCCTGTACCTCTTTTATATTTAACAAGGTAGTTTCAACTTCCCCAATTTCAATACGATAGCCACGTATTTTTACTTGATGGTCAATCCTACCTAGGTATTCGATATTCCCATCTGGTAGCCAACGTGCCAAATCACCCGTTCGATACATACGATCTCCTGAAATGTATGGGTTTTCTACGAATTTTTCCTCTGTAACATCAGGACGATTTAGATATCCACGCGCTAAACCATCACCACTTATACAAAGTTCTCCTGCTACGCCAACAGGAAGTAAATGATTGGCTTTATCAACAATATATATCGCTGTATTACTAAGAGGTTTTCCAATTGGAATGTTAAGCGCTCCATCCTGCATTTCATTCACATCATAATATGTCGCAAATACAGTACTCTCTGTCGGACCGTATACATGCTTTATTTTGTTTGGACCGAGAACTTGAAATGCTTTACGAACATGTTTCACCGAAACTTGCTCTCCACCAAATAGAATTTTTCTAACACTACTTAGACAACTTACATCAATATCAACAAGAACATTAAAAAACGCCGTCGTGATAAACATAACTGATATACGGTGACTTTTTATTAAATCAGCTAGCAGGTGGATGTTTAACATTGTTTCTTTAGGAGCAATTATCAATTTCGCACCATTTAATAACGCTCCGAATATATCAAATGTTGCCCCATCAAATGCATAACTAGACAGTTGCAAAACATTGTCAGATTTAGTTATATCAATATAATTAGTGTTTTTAACGACTCTGACTATATTACGGTGAAAAGTCATTACACCTTTTGGTTTACCAGTTGTTCCAGACGTATAAATTACATATGCCAAATGAGTAGGTTCTGCCTTACTTTCCAGATTTGACCCATCTTGATAATAGCTAGACTGTTCGTCTAAATAGAACACTTTTCTCCCTTGCGGTATATTTTTCTGTAAATGACTCTGACTTAATAACAATTCCGCGCCTGAATCCTCTAGCATATAACGGATCCGTTCTTCCGGATAGTCTGTATCAATCGGCAGATATGCTCCACCCGCCTTGAGAATGCCTAATATCCCGACAATCATGTCTAGAGAGCGCTCCACTATAATACCGACTAATTGATCAGAGCCTATTCCCTCTGATTTCAACATACGTGCTAATTTATTTGCTCGCTCGTTCAACTTTTTGTACGTTAATTGTTGACCTTTATATATCACGGCTATTTGATTAGGAACCAGTTCAACTTGTTCTTCAAACAATTCTTGAATCGTCTTAGCACTCGGATAGTCTGTTTTCGTATCGTTAAAATCTGTAAGAATTTTAGTTTTTTCCTCAACTGAAATCAAACTAAGTTTTTCTAATGATATATCTGGATTTAATACTACTTGTTTTACAAAATTGTAAAAATGACTACTTATTTGTTCAACATTTATTTTATCATACACGTTTTGGTTAAATTGGAAACGTATTTCTAAGTTATCTCCAGGTATTACTATGACATTAAAATCATAGTTGGTTTGCTCAATCCCACGGAAGTTAGCAATCTCTAAGATTTTCTCATCAGATTGTTCCCTATTAGTGATTTGCTTAATTGGATAATTTTCGAATACCATAATATGATTAATTAAGTCCTGTTTCTGTTCTGTTTGCGCTTGAATTTCATATAATGGATAAGTACTATGGGAAGTTGATGAAATTGCTAATTCTTTCATCTTTTTCGTTAACTCAGTGAATGTCATTCCTTCTTCACTCTGGACACGTACCGGAACCGTATTTATAAATAAACCAATCATGCTTTCAATATCAGGAATTTCTTCTGTCCTCCCGGATACTATACTACCAAATACGACATCTTCACTATTATTATATTTTTGTAGTAATAATGTAAACTAGCACATTATTCCAGGTCATCTATTTCAAACTAATTCAGCTGTTTATCTGGGGTAATGTGCTATTATTTTCACTTTATTTCATATGTGAAAAAGAATATGCACGCTATTTCTCTACTAT
>NZ_WOWT01000024.1:0-64682 GCF_009746545.1 Oceanobacillus sp. AG | reverse complement strand
ATTTTATAATGAAGAACGATACCAAACGAAATTAAACAGCCTAGCACCGTTAGAATATAGGTACCAGGCTGCGGCATAGATTTTTATTTTTTCACTGTCCACTTGACAGGGCGCAGTTCACTGACCCCCTGTCCCACTTTTTTATCCGTTTACGATGGTTCCTCCATTTACGTGGATTGTTTGCCCTGTAACATAGCTGGAGTCGTTACTTGCCAAATATACATAGGCAGGTGCTAACTCTTTCGGTTGTCCAGGTCGTTTCATTGGTGAATCGCCGCCAAACTTCCCGACTTTCTCTTTATCAAATGATGCCGGAATAAGCGGTGTCCAAATAGGTCCTGGTGCTACAGCATTCACACGGATTCCCTTCCCCACAAGTGATTGGGATAGAGAACGTGTGAAGGAAGTGATAGCACCTTTTGTCGCAGAGTAATCGATTAAATCCACATTCCCTTGATACGCGGTGATAGAAGAAGTGTTAATGATGGTGCTGCCTTTTTTCAAATTAGGCAAGACAGCCTTCGTCATATAAAACATGCCGAACACATTGGTACGGAAGGTTTGCTCCAATTGTTCGCTCGTAATATTCATAAAATCCTTCTGTTGGTGCTGCTCTCCTGCGTTATTTACTAGAATATCAACTTTTTTATACTCTTTTAACACTTGTGTCACTGCTGATTCACAAAACGTCTGACTGCCAGTATCTCCACTAATAAGTAAGCATTTCTGTCCCTCCTGCTCCACCAACCGCTTCGTATTCTCGGCATCTTCATGCTCATCCAGATAGATAATCGCAACATCTGCCCCTTCTTTAGCAAAATACACACTGACAGCTCGGCCGATTCCACTATCTCCTCCGGTAATGATTGCTACTTTTCCTTCCAACTTACCGCTTCCTTTATAATTCGGATCTGCATATTCCGGTTCCGGCTTCATTTCCGCTTCAATTCCCGGCTGCTTGTTCTGCACTTGAGCAGGCGGGGTTATCTTTCCATTCTTATTTTCCATTTCCATTGTTGAATTACCTCCTTGAATGTAAGATTACCAAGTACGTTCGCATGTACTTTTCCCGGATTAGCATGGGATTAATCATATGACGGTATGTTTAGATATTTTTTGTTGATTAATGGGAGGATAATATATATGATATGGAATGTTGATCAATAATTTTAAGAGAGAATGGTGTGTATGTTAGAGAGCTTCTTTAAACTGAAAGAAAATAACACAACGGTGCGGACGGAGTTCACCGCAGGTCTCACAACTTTCCTGACGATGGCTTATATTGTTGTGGTGAATCCGGCAATCCTTCATAGTGCGGGAGTACCTTTTGAACAAGTATTTATGGCAACGGTCATCACTGCCATCGTTGGCTCGTTAATGATGGGGTTGCTTGCGAATTATCCGATTGCCATTGCACCAGGCATGGGGTTGAACGCATATTTCGCCTCAGTTGTTGCCACACAAGGATTATCCTATCAAACCGTGTTCGGAACTGTATTCATCGCCGGTATTTTATTCCTTCTCCTTAGCTTTACGACTTTACGGGAGACATTAATCAATAAAATTCCGGACAGCTTGAAATTTGGTATAACTGCAGGTATTGGACTTTTCATCGCTTTCGTCGGCTTAAAAAATTCAGGACTTGTCGTTCCAAATGAAGCGAATATTATCGGGTTGGGCGATTTGACCGATCCCATGGTGATGCTTACGATTGCAGGGTTATTCCTGACATTAGTGTTCTATATGTTAAACATTCGAGGCGCTTTATTTCTCGGAATGGTTATTACTGGAATTCTTGCTTACTTTACGGGGCAAATTCAATTTGAAGGTATCATATCGACACCACCAACCCCTGTCTTTTTCGATTTAGACATAGCTGGCGTGTTCTCACACGGACTTTATACAATTATTATCGCATTTTTACTTGTAACATTATTTGATACAACCGGAACAATTATTGGGGTAGCTGAACAAGGCGGATTCATGAAAAATGGTAAATTACCGCGCTCGAAACAAGCATTACTGGCAGATGCAACAGCTACAACAGTAGGTTCTGTATTCGGGACGAGCCCGGCAACAGCTTATATTGAGTCAACTTCAGGAGTTGCGGCTGGTGGAAGAACAGGACTGACTAGCCTTTTCGTTTCCTTGCTGTTCGCAATATCAATTTTCTTTACACCAATTATTAGTGTGGTGGCTGGGGTTCCGGCAATTACATCACCAGTCTTGATAATCGTTGGTTCATTTATGATGCAAGGCTTAGCGAAAATCAACTGGAAATCGTTTGATGAAGCATTTCCAACCTTTATCACAATGATTGCCATGCCATTTACATCAAGCATCGCAACCGGAATCGCAGTCGGTTTCATCACCTATCCACTCATGAAACTAGCAAGAGGAAAAGGCAAAGAAGTCCACTGGCTCATTTACCTATTCGCCATCCTTTTCCTCCTGCAACTCATCTTCTTCCCAATGAACGGATAATCGGCGGCGGGACAGGGGGTCAGAGCAAGTGTCCCAGTAATTGGGACACTTGCTCTGACCCCTTTGTCCCTCTCAATCATTCATAGATTTCTGTCATCCAGTCGACGATGCTTTGTTCGTTTTCTTTTCGGATATCGTCGACGTTATCGTGTGCGATAATGCTTCCATCTTTGATTGCTACAATTTCGTCCAAGATATTTTCCACTTCCATAACCTCATGCGTTGTAATTAAGATAAGCTGCTTCTCTAGATCGACAAAGGAAATAAGCCCTTTAACAATTGAATTTCGCACCATCGGATCAAGCCCAGAAAATGGTTCATCCATCAAAACGACTGGTGCATCCCGTCCCAAAGTAAGCACAATTTTCACCCGACCTCGATTCCCTTTTGATAAATGTTTCAACTTCTTCTCGGGGTCAAGCTTCATAAACTTCATAATTTCATACGCTTTCTCCATATCAAAATCCGCAAATTGACTCGCTTGGAATTCAATTGCATCCTTTACGGTAAAGAAACGGTAATATTCATCCAACTCCGATAGATAGGAAACGGATGAAGCAATTTTCCGCGTAACTTTTTCACCGTTTACCGTAATTTCTCCACGCGTCGGGTGATTCAATCCAGCAATCAATTTCAATGTCGTCGATTTACCGCTCCCATTCTCCCCGACAAGACCAATTAGTTTCCCTTTAGATAGTGTTAAATTCACTTGATCCAATGCCGTTTTCGTCCCATACTTTTTGGTGACATCCGTTAGTTTAATCATCCCTTAGTCCTCCTTCTCTTCTAAAAAATCCGCCAGTCCCCGTGTAATTTCCTCTTTTGAATAGCCCATTTCATACATTTGTTGCGTGAAATTCTGCAATATTTCAGCTTTCATTTCTTCCCGGATTGCAGCAAGCACCTCTGTATCCTCCGTAACGAAAGTTCCCTGTCCTCGTTTCGACCGGGCAATTTCCATCGATTCCAACTCCCTATATGTTCGTTGTACCGTGTTAGGGTTAACATTCACCTCAATCGCCATCTCACGAACAGACGGTAGCTTATCACCCGCATGTAATTCCCCCCGAATAATTTGCTTCTTGATCAATTCCGCGATCTGTTCATAAATCGGCTTTGAGGAATGGAATAAATCTGCCATTCCACTACACCTCTACTTTTCTGTCAATCATCCAACAAGCTGCGAAAAACATAATAATGGTAACAATAAGGTCTCTTATAAAATGTCCAATATAGAAAATGGAAGCCTCACTCAGCGTGTTCGCTTCGAAAGCATTATCTATATAATCAAACTCAAAGCCAACTAGAATATCACCAACGTTAATTGGCCCCCATGTCGTAATCGTTTCAACAAATCCGATACTCAAGATCAGACTATAAATCCATCCGATGATAAGAAAAAGGATAAATGTCAATATGAAACTAAAAAAATCATTTATCCGCTGACTAAAGGTTAGAAATATCGACCAGAAGAAGATAAATGTGACCGCTAACCATATCGCCCCATTAAAGACAGTTACCGTTGACAGTCCCATAATGTTAAAGATTGTTTGCTCATTAAAAAAGTCAAAATGCTGATTGAAAAACAAGGCAGCTACTGACAAGCTAACAATGAAAGTGATAGCCATAAACACGATCCCTGTGAACAATTTCGATAGTAGTAACCCAGCGATAGACATTGGTGTATGCAACCAAAGGTGTAATCTTTTTCTTTCAGAACTCAAGGTATAGTAAAGATAAAAAACTAGGAAAAGAACATGAAGGGCTATTACAAATGCAAAGGACATCATCATTAACGCCTCTTCATGATTAATTTGTTTCCCTAAAAAATACGCACCAACCATCATTCCAGCATACAAAATCAAAGCAGTAATAAAAACTGGAAAACCAAGCCGCAACTCCTTCTTCGTTAACGCCAACCAAGCACTCATTTTTTCATCCTCCCAAACGTTGTATTAGTGTACTACTTAAACAGTACACTAATACTAACCAAGTTGTCAATGGGACATTGGGGTCAGAGCAGTTGTCCCAGGTTTCGATGGGACACAGGGTCAGAGCAGTTGTCCCAAGTTTCGATGGGACACAGGGTCAGAGCAGTTGTCCCAAGTTTCGATGGGACACAGGGTCAGAGCAGTTGTCCCAAAATCCGGTGGGACAATTGCTCTGACCCCACTTTTTTCCACTTTTTTCAATTCATCTATAGCTTTTATCTTTGATTTTTTATATGATTATTGAAAGAACTTCAAACAATCCGCTTATTTGTGAGCGCTATCTTTCGTTTGAAAAAGTAAGATTATAACTCTATTACAGTGGGAGGGGTTTTAGTGGGTAATCAACAAGGACAATTGAAATCAGATTTAAAAGTTAGACATATAAGCATGATCTCAATAGCAGGTGTTATCGGGGCAGGATTATTTATTGGTAGTGGTGCAGTCATTAATTCCTCAGGACCAGGCGCGCTCCTGTCCTACGCCTTTGCAGGGCTAGTTGTCGTCCTCGTGATGAGAATGCTCGGAGAAATGGCAGCAGCTCGTCCAACAAGTGGATCATTTTCCACATATGCAAGTGAAGCAGTTGGACCATGGGCAGGATTTACGATTGGTTGGTTATACTGGTTTTTCTGGACGGTTGTTATCGCGATTGAAGCGATTGCTGGTGCAGCCATTATCCAGTACTGGATTCCAGATTTTCCACTCTGGTTAATGGCACTCATACTAACCGTTTCACTTACTATGACGAATTTATTTTCCGTCAAATCCTTTGGTGAATTTGAATATTGGTTCTCCCTCATCAAGGTTGTTAGTATTGTTGCATTTCTAATATTAGGACTCTGCGTTATTTTCGGCTGGTACCCGGGAATCGCAGCACCTGGTACATCCAACCTATTCGGTAATGGCGGGTTCATGCCAACTGGTTTTAGTTCCGTCCTAATTGGAATAACCGTTGTTATCTTTTCATTTATGGGAACTGAAATTGTCGCCATTGCGGCAGGCGAATCGAAACACCCAGCAAAATCCGTTCGAATCGCAACGAATAGTGTCATTTGGAGAATACTTATCTTCTATATTGGCTCAATCGCAATCGTAGTAACACTTTTACCATGGAACTCAGCAAATATCTTAGTCAGCCCTTTTGTTGCTGTGCTTGATTATGTCGGCATACCGGCCGCAGCTCAGATTATGAATTTCGTCGTACTAACGGCTGTCCTCTCATGTTTGAACTCAGCACTCTATGCCAATTCCCGGATGTTATTCGGAATGGCGCAGAAAGGCGAAGCACCGAAAGCTTTCCGGAAGTTGAGTAAAAAAGGTGTACCAGCTCGAGCTATTTTATTCAGTACATCATTTGCTTATGTTGCTGTGATTTTCAGTTACATTTCACCAGATACACTATTTCTCTTCCTCGTAAATTCGTCAGGAGCGGTTGCATTACTCGTTTATCTTGTAATTGCCTTCTCCCATATACGAATGAGAAGAAAGCTAGAAGCGGAAGACCCGGGATCACTGAAAATAAAAATGTGGTTATTCCCGTATTTAACCTACGCAACCATTCTATTTATTGTTGGAATTTACGGCGCCATGTTCTTTATTGAATCGTTAAGAATCCAAGCAATTCTTACGTCACTAGTAGCCGTATTTACTGTCACCTCCTACTTTATGTTTGTTCGCAATAAAGGAGCTGTTAAAGATTTGCAGGAGAATTTAGCTCAAACATCTTCGGAAAATACGAGGTGATGAAAAAGGTGTCAGGCATCGGGACAGGGGGTCAGAGCATTTGTCCCAGAATTTTGGGACAAATGCTCTGACCCCCTGTCCCAGTTTTTATGGTATAATGACCAGGTAATAAAGATACATCCGGAAGGGGCTCGGAGTTATGGGAAATGAAAAATCATGGTACAAACTAGATAATGCCGGGAAACTGTATTCCTCTATCATATCCTCTCGCGCGACAACCTTATTCCGACTTTCTGCTACACTTACAACTCAAATTGATCCAACCTATTTACAGCGAGCACTCGAATTAACACTGGAACGCTATCCTTTTTTTAAAGTTCAATTAAAACAAGGCTTTTTCTGGTATTATTTTGAAGGTACCGAACAAATGCCGAAAGTAGAAAAGGAAATGTATTATCCATGTATCAGTTTATCGATTAAAAAGCGTGGTTCTTTCCCCTATCGGGTATATTATTATAACAATAGAATTGCTTTGGAGTTGTCGCATAGCATGACGGATGGAACTGGCGGGTTACAATTTTTAAATGAACTCGTCAAACAATACTTGCATTTGCAAGAATCTATCCCTATTGAGGTGGAGAATATAAGTAATGAGCAATTGCAAATGGAGACAGAAAATGCTTTCCGCAAATATTATGATAAAAAAATACCTGCTCCCAGAACGCGTGTGGGAAGTTCATACAAACTGCCGCTGGAATTAGATAAGAAGGGATATTATCATATCGTAACTGGAATTGTCTCGGTAGAAGCGTTAAAGCAAAAAGCGAAAGAGTATAATGTCTCGATTACGGTTTTTCTTACCGCTGTTTATATCCAGTGTCTGTTAAAAATTCAAGAAAAAACGTCGAGGCGTAAAAAGCCGATTGTCATCAATGTTCCAGTTAATATGCGTGCTTTTTTTCCAAGCGATACGATGCGGAACTTTTTTGTAAGCATTACACCTTCGATTGATGCGCGGCTTGGCGAATACGATTTTGAAGAAATTATTCAAGAGTTAAACATCGAATTCAGCCGCCTATTGACACCGAAAAAATTAAAGCAGTACATCAAACGTAGTGTTATCAGCGAGAAATCTTTGGCATTACGATTAATGCCTTCACCGATTAAAGACATTGTTGCTCCGTCCATTTATTCATTTTTTGGCGAGGGTCAATATACAAGTGGCCTATCCAACTTGGGGATTGTTCAAGTCCCTAGTGAAATGGAAGAATTCATCGAAAGGATCGAATGTTATCCGCCACCTAGTATTGGAAATAAAGTTAAGGTCATACTAATTAGCTACAAACAGCATATGTATATTTCATTTGGAAATCTATCCAGAGATCGAGTCGTTGAGCGAGAATTTTTTCGGAGTCTCAGGCAACACGGAATTGAAGTAACTGTAGAAACAAACGATGAGGAGAATTAAAATGGCCTATTGTCCAAAATGCGGTATAAAAGTGGAGAGGGATAACCGGCCATGTCCACTATGTAACTTTCATATCCCAAAAGTACATGAAGAAAATGAGGATGTTCTAAGGGTCAAGAAGTTCCCTAAAACGACAAACCCCTATCCAACTTATACGAGAAGAGTTCTAAATCGTATTTTTATCTTTATAACGTTATTAGTATTCGTAGCTGTCAGTCTTATGTTTTACATTGACTATGAACTGAATAACACATTTACATGGTCTAGATATAGTAACTTAAGCGTGCTTGCAGGTTGGGTCTTGATTTACTTTTCGTTCGGATATGTGAAAAATTATTATAAAGTAATTATCGGGATCGGCTTAGATGCTCTTATCTTATTATTTGGCCTGGATATGTTCAGCGGCAGCTTGGAATGGTTTATCCCATTAGCATTTCCAATTGTAACTGGCACAACGGTTATCGGAATCTGTTACTGGAGTGTGATTCGAGCGTTATCGGTTAGAGGCTTTAATGTGATTGGATTCTTATTCATCGCGATTGTTATTCTGACGATGTGGATTAACTTTTTCATTCAAAATTATCAAAATAAAATAAACCCTTTGAGTTGGGTGATTGTTACCGTTCTGCAACTACTGCCTGTATTACTAATCATGATTTATGTTAAATATGGGATGCCCGAGCGAATCAAGCAAAAAATCGCCAGGAAATTTCATTTATAAAGTGAAATTTCCTTCAGTGGGGATTCCTTACTTCCCCACTGAATGTTAGTTGAACAGAATCAGAGATTTACGGACTGTATATCCCCCTTGTTTAGAGCTGGGGGATTACAGACCGTTAATATGTGATAAAATGGAGGGTGACAGATAAATTGCACCCTCCTCTTATTATTTAGACTTTTTTATGAAAGATGCTGGTACATCCGCTTTAAACGTCATCAATTTATTTGTTGTCGGGTGATGCATTGCTAGGATCTTTGCATGTAATCCGAGCCTGCCGATTGCATTTCTTTCCTTTGCTCCATACTTTTTATCCCCTACAACCGGGTGACCCAGGTCTTGCATATGAACTCTAATTTGATTTTTCCTGCCCGTTTCTAGATTTACTTCCAATAAAGAAAAATCTGCATTACCCTGTATAAATTTATAGCGGGTTTTTGCGAGTAATCCATCATTTGGCGTTTGACTGGAGTACATAACATGCGTTTTCGTTTCTCGAAGCCAAGACGTGATATAGCCTTCTTTTTTTGTAACCTTTCCTTCCACGAGAGCCGCATATGTTCGTTCTTTCACCATAGTATTCCAATTATCCTGCAGTTTTCTTTTCACGTCATTCGACTTAGCAAACAGCATAATCCCCGACGTATCCTTGTCTAAACGATGCACGATAAAAATTCGGTTGTCATGATTTTCCCTTTTCACATAATTCATTAATTGATGCAGAGCGGTATGTCTTTTCTCTTTCTCAGTAGCGATTGACAATAATCCGGCTTCTTTATTGATGACAAGAATATCATCGTCTTCATAAAGAATCTGGAGTCCAATTAACGCATCCTGTTTGATGGCAGCTTTGTTTTTTAAAATAGTGACCGTTTGACCAGGTTTTAAATTATAATTGAACTGTTTTTCGATTGTGTCATCAATCATTACTTGGCCTCTGCCCAGGATGGATTTTACCGAATTCCTGCTTCGGTTAGACATTACCTTTAATAAAAAAGATAATAATTCATCGGGTTCTTTCACCTGGACGATGATAGATTTGGCATCTTGCAGGTAATTAGATTTCTTTTTAGGCATGTGATATGCTCCTTAAAATAGTGAAGTTGTGATGGTTCCATCATACACTCATTGGCGGGATAAGAACAGTTTGTCCCTAAATTTCCATCCACCTCATACTTCAGCAATATTTCCACCTGGCGATTACGACCTCTTCCCTCATCCTAGATGAAATCAATAGAACAGGTAAAACGGCAGCTTGTTTCAGCAAGTATCTAGTACCTGTCGATAAAAAAAGCATGACCCTCTCTGCCCGAGATGTCATGCTGTGTCGTAATAGAACAATCGTCAACAAATCCTCATTATTCAACCACTACTTCTCCGACCATGCCTTCCTGCTCATGGTATCGGCATATCAATTCATACGTGCCGGTCTTTCCGGGCTTTATCGAGATTTTTTTCTCTTCTCCCGGTTGAAGCTCCACATCAATGGCTAGTCCTTTTACAGTGAAGGTATGTTCTTTCATTCCTTTATTCTGAAGCAGTAGAATTGTCGTTTCTTCATTGGGAAGCGTAATTACGTCCGGATTAAAGAAATCATCGTTCAATTCGACCACGACTTCATTATTTGCATTCCGAGCTTCAGTTTCTGCAATCCCATGTAGCGAGCCAAAACTAGAAAGAACCATGATCACCGCAAATACACCAACGAACCTTATTAACGGATTTTTAATAGACATTCGTAATACCTCCTTTCTGCCTGTTAGTTTCTTCAATTTACAGGAAAATATCAAAGAATATTAGAAGTGATATACTCGTCAATATCAGATATGACAGAAAATCCAATAATTAATGTTTCAATATCTAGTCTTTCTATCTCGTTTATGACCTTTGGCACTTGCCGATCGTATTACTTTGATTTCTTCCACCTTCATAATTGTGACAAACACTGAACGAATAGACATTATTGCTGTAAGTAGCTCGACTAATACTAAACCACCACAAGGAAAGTTGATTATTGTATATATTATTTATAATTCCGAATTCCTGATTTAACGTTTTGCTAAATAACTTTAAAAGGAGAAAGCCATTCTTAAACTGCAGCCTCTTCTTTTTATTTAGAAACATACAGTTCTATTGTCAACCAAAAAAAACAGTAGTTGACAATAGAGTTTTTGCATTATACAATCCAACTAATAAGAAACTATGGAATGAATGATGATTGATTAAAAAGGAGATTTGTACAATGAATGCAAAAAGCAGGAGACTCAGAATTCTACTTAATTGTTCTATTTTCGCAAGCATAACAGCAATACTGGCACAAATCGAAATCCCGCTACCACTCATCCCTATAAGTGGTCAGACGTTGGCTGTTGGGATTGCTGCGACAATTCTTGGCAGTCGTCAAGGCGCATTAGCAATGATTTGCTATGCAGCTATAGGTGGGATTGGACTCCCGGTCTTTGCTGGTTTCGCTGGTGGACCGCAAGTTTTAGTCGGACCATCTGGCGGCTATATTTTTGGCTTTATCGCAGCTGCTTATGTAACCGGATTAATCCTTGAAAAAACGAAATTCTCCATTACGATGGCACTTGTTGCTAATATAGCAGGAATGTTTGTCACGCTCCTTTTCGGTACGTTACAATTAAAAATTGTATTAGATTTAGGATGGAATGCGGCACTTATAGCCGGTGTCTATCCATTTCTTGTAGTGGGATTTATTAAAGCTTATTTGGCTAGTTTGATTGGGATTAAGGTAAGAGAGCGGTTGGTTGATGCGAAGTTGATTGTGGATGGGGAGAAGGTTGCTTCGTAGGGGTGGAGTAAAGTATACCCCAACAGATAGGGCATTCTCTCTGTTGGGATCGTATAATAATTATTCTACAATTACAGCAGTCTCGTAAGCAATAACCTCTGAAGCACCACCCATTATAGTAGAAGTTTGGTACCGCATACCCACGATTGCATTGGCTCCAAAAGCTTTTAACCCTTCTTGAATATCATCTCTACCTAATACTATCCAGCCATAGCATCCAAAACCTTTTTATCAACTACTGCATTCGCTTTATAAGTTAGATGGGAAACGGTCACAAAGATAATAATCGAACAGGCTAGTGAAAACGCCCCAATAATAACTCCTTCAGGCAGTATCGTAATTCCATATTTTTGACTTATTTCCAAAATAAAATTCATACTTAAACCAACAGCAATGCTGGCAATCGCACCTTGTTTTGTAGCCTTTTTCCAAATTAATCCTAAAACTACTGCCGGGAAAACTGTTGATGCGAAAGTTCCCCCACCGAATACGCCTAACAAGGCAACAAGTGAATCCATTTTTTTAAGCACCTCCGATAGATTCACCAAATGATAACGATTATATTTTTCCCAATATAGCCGCCCTAGTAAGCGCCTGCATATTAACTGCTCTATGGGTACTACTTTTCTAACATTGTGAACTTCATCATAACTATTGGGGTATAGCAACTAAGCCAAAACTATTAAATTTAATTAATTGCCACGCATTTCCCTGTATCTTAAAAACAAAGTGTTATCAAAAATTAATTACGAAGCATTTTCTTCTAAACAACCCACCGTATAATCACTATGGTATAATAATATAAAATCTTATGACTAGGAGGAATATTCGTGAATAGTATCGTTGATTTAGTTGAATCTCAAGTAATTGCTTCTGTAAAAAGTAAACAACAGTTAGAATTCGCTGCCAATTCTAAGGCTAATATTGTTTTTTTATTAACTGGAAATCTTATTACGACGAAAAAATACATAAATCATTTAAAAAAATATAATAAGATAATATTTGTTCATATAGATTTTATTGATGGATTAGCAAACACGAGAAGTGCAATTGAATATATTGCAAATATCTGGCAACCGAAAGGAATTATTACTACGAAAAGTAATCTAATTAAATTTGCGAAGGAGGAAGGACTTATGGCTATACAGCGTATATTCCTAATCGATGGAAATGCGATGAAAAAAGGTATTGAAATTGCTCACTCAAGTAAACCTGATGCAATTGAGGTCCTTCCTGGAATCATGCCCGACATCATTGACAATTTGACTAAACTAACCCACCTACCAATCATAGCAGGAGGGCTAGTAAGTAATAAAAATCAAATTACAGATGGATTGCAAGCGGGCGCTTTGGCTATGTCCGCAGGTGATTCAAAGCTTTGGAATTTGAGTCTTTAGTTAACTCTGGTAAATCTTTAATACTATTAATTATAAAGTCTGGTTGATCTTCTGCGTGCTCTAGCATTGTTTTTTCTGTTATGCCTGTTAGAACAAGAACTGAATTTAAACCATAGTCATTTCCCATTCGAATATCCGTCTCTAATCGATCTCCAACCATGTAACAATTACAATGCGGGAGCCTAAGTATATCCTCAACAATGAATTTGGCCGCTAATTGGGAGGGTTTTCCGAGAATGAGTTCTACTTTTTCACCGGTTGCCCCTTCCAGGGCTCCTATCATTGCACCACAATCCGGTATTTGTCCTCCTTCAATAGGGCAAGTTCGATCCGGATTTGTAGCAACTACGATCGCTCCATTTTTCCAGGCTTGAAAAGCTTGATTCAATTTGTCATAGGTAAACTTCCTGTCCCATCCTATTACAACGTAACGAACTTCATTCTCATTTCCTGAAATTTTTATCCCCATATTCGTTATTTCGTCATATAATGGTTGTTCCCCAATGACCATCACCTTCTCGTTTGGAAGTAATTTAGATTTTAAATAACGAGCTGTAAGATAGTTTGAGTTAACGACATTTTCTTGATTTATATCTATTCCTAGTTTCCTTAGTTTTTCCACATAGCTTGCAATTGTTTCAATTGATTTATTTGTTAAAAATACTATTTTATCGCCACGTTCTTGTAATTCTTGGATAGCCTCTCGTGCACCCTCAATTAATTGATCATCAATATAAACAGTTCCATCCAAATCAAAGATAAATCCCCTTTTCACCTTAATCCTCCCTTTAAATTTATCTAAAAGGCTCCCTTTTTATTCGTGTGACTTATTTCCTCCAGATAACTTATTTGCGATAGCTTGCAGTACAAGAACTATAATAACCAAAATAACTGACATCGCTGCCGCTGAGTAGTATTCGGCTCTCAATACATTTTGAAAAATCGCCAGACTCATGGGTGCCCATTCAGCAGGAGCCATTAAAATGGAAACACTCGTTTCCTTTATAACTGTTACAAATACTAAAATAGAACCAGCAGCAATACCAGGAAGCATTAATGGACCGACGACTGTTGTAGCTGCCGTTAATGTAGAAGCCCCCAGGCTGACAGCAGCCTCTTCAATATCTTGTTTTATCGCTCTCATCGTTCCTACTGTAGAACGAACCATATATGGTAATCTACGGATACTATAGGCAATGATTAAAATTAAAGCGGTTCCAGTCAACTGTAAAGGTGCAGTATTAAAGGTTTGAATTAAGGCGATACCAAAAGCAATTCCCGGTACAATCAACGGAATAGTTGTCATAAAATCTAAGGTTGTCGAACGCTGACGGACAACAAAGTACGATACAAATGTAGCGATAACTGCACTTAGAATAAGTGCTCCACCCGCTAGGACTAAACTATTTTGGATATTCCCCAAAGAAGAAGTAAATATGGTGCGATAATGATCAAATGTATATCCATTAGGTAATGGATCCCTTCCCCAGGTTGTCGCTATGGACTGCAAGAAAACTGTAAGCATAGCAAGAATTGGAATCAATACAACTATGCCTGAGAATATAGTAAGCGGAATTGTTAAAGCTTTATTTTTATTAAGTTTCACTTGCTTCGGTTTGCCAGAAAGTACGTCATAATTTTTATCCTTAAGAAGATAGTTTTGCAACCAATAGACAACCCCAGCAACCGCGATCATAATTACAGTTAGAATAGCAGCCCCGCCCCAATTAAAGAACCCAGCGATTTCCCGATAAGCATCCACCACGATAAGATTCAAATCATTTGGAGCCAAAATAATTGGTGTTCCAAAATCTGAAAAACTGACAGCAAATATTACTAATAAAGTAGAAAGCATACCGGGCAAAGCCAGTGGAAATGTGACTGTTATAAATGTTAACCAACCCCTGGAACCCATATTACGGGAGGCTTCTTCCAAGGATATATCACTAATCTTAAAAGCCGCGACCATTGGCCAAAGTGCATACGGGAAGAAAAAGAAAATTTGCACAATCGCTATCCCAGTCATCGAATACGGATCAATCAACATTCCTTCTCCACCTAATTTTTCATAAATATAAGTAACCCATCCTGAACGTCCAAACATAATAATGAACGCATAGGCAGAAATAAATGTCGGGATAACTAGAGGCACGGTACATAATGCGCTAATCGTCCTTTTAAACGGCATCTTTGTGCGTGCAATTCCATACGCTATTGGAATACAAATAATAAGTACCCATAAAGAAACTATTAAAGAAAGCTTTAAACTATTAATTAATCCTCTAAAATAACTTCCATAAGTAAACATAGCTTTAAAATTATCTAATGTAGCGTTCTTTAACTGGTCAATTGTAATTTGCATTTGCTCCCAGCTAACGAGCGAACCAAACACATTAATAGGTTCATCTGTAAAAGCGACTAAAAAAACAGATAATAAAGGGATGATTAAAAACAAAAGAAAGAATCCGTATATTAATAATTTAATTAAACCCAATCCCATAAAGTTTTGTTTGAATTTGTTCATATTAGTAACACCCTTTCAGGTGATACACCTAAACGGATAGTCGAACCATTTTTCTTAATGCTGTCACCTGATTCATATGTCGTATCTATTAATAATTGATGTTCACCGACTCTTACATCGTAGCGAACAATTGAGCCAAGATAGGTTGCCAAATGGATGGTCCCCTCAAAGGAATTACCAAAGTCATCCGGAGCACCATTTAACACATTAATATTTTCCGGTCGAATGATTACCTGTACATCTTTCTTATCCGTTTGGGTGGATGACTTAATTTGTTGATTACCGATTTGCACAATTGTCTCCCCCTTTTCACTTCCAACAACTTTACCAGATAAGATGTTAGACGTACCCACAAAATCTGCAATGAATGGCGTGTTGGGATTGCTGTATAAATCGGTAGGCGTTCCTACCTGTAATATCTTTCCATCCTTCATTACAGCTATCCGGTCTGCCATGCTCATTGCTTCTTCCTGGTCATGAGTTACAAAAATTGTAGTTATTTTTAAATCCTGTTGGATACGCCGAATTGTATTTCGCATTGTATGACGTAGCTTTAAATCCAAATTGGACAAAGGCTCATCCATTAAAAGTACTTCAGGCTCCATTACTAGTGCTCTTGCCAACGCCACACGCTGTTGTTGCCCTCCAGATAATTCACTGGTAAGCTTTTTTGCATGTTCTGTTAATTCGACGTACTCTAATATGTCCATTACCTTTCTCTCGATATGTTGTGGATATTTTACAATTTTACTATTAAGCATTCGTGTATAAACTCCGGCTTTTTTAAAGAATTTGCTCTTTTTCAATTCCTTAATATTTAAACTATAAGCGACATTATCGAATACATTCATATGGGGAAAAAGTGCGTAGCTCTGGAAAACCATTCCACAATTTCGTTCGTTTGGTGCTAAATTCGCCACATTTTTATCTCCAATTTTAATGGTGCCACTAGTTGGTGTTTCAAAACCTGCTATACATCTCATTGTCGTTGTTTTCCCACAGCCGGACGGACCGAGGAGGGCAAAAAACTCGCCCTCTTTAATGTCCAGGTTTATATCTTGAAGTACAGTTAATCCGGAAAAATCCTTTCTAAGTTGCTCAATTACAACTGACCCCATTTTATCAACATCCTTTAGTTTATTTTATTGGTCCACTCGTTACGAATTCGGTCATAATGTTCATTAACCCAATCAATATCCAAGTCCACCGCATTATCCTTTATGGAATCAATATTTAATGGTGTCTCAGACTCTACTTCTGGGTTGATAGGGATATGATACCAATTCGCTAAAATTTGCTGTGCCTCTTCCTCTAACATGAAATCTATGAATTTCTTACCACCCTCTGGGTTTGGCCCATCTTTAACTAGAGTGGCTGGATTTACTAAAATAGGAGTTTTATCCGGAACAACAAAATCTACTGTTTCTCCTTTTGCTTGATGTTCATACGCCATAAAGTCAAAACCAATTGCAACATGGGCTTCCCCCATAGCTACAGCTTTTGTTGGAGCTGACCCAGAGTCAGGAATAGAATTGGAATGGGAAGCTAGCTGCTGAAAATACTCCCAACCTTCTTCCTCTCCATGTTGCATCATATAACTAAGTACCATTAAAGTAGCCGTTCCCGATGCTGCTGGATTGGGAAACTGAATTTTCCCTTCCCATTTTGGATCTAATAAATCCTCCCATGTCTTTGGAGCTTCTTCTTCCGTCACAAAGTCAGTATTATAAGAAAATCCTAGAACAAATAATTCTGTTCCGACATAATAGTCGTCTTCATGTTTCATCTTAATTCCATTTTCGACTACCTCCCAATCCTCTGCACTTTCCGGTATATACTGTGTTATGATTTCTTTTTCGACTGCAGATTCAAATGGAAGGATTCCCCCTCCCCCATACCATACATCCGCCTGGGGATTACCTTTTTCCGCCATCATTTGATTCACTAAAACGTTTGTTCCCGCATAGTGAACATTAACCTTCTGTCCGTATAATTCTTCATACTTTGCAGCAAGTTCATTAGTTAAATCTGGTGTCTCCGGTGAATACAATGTTATTGGATCACTTGAAGATCCTTCCCCATCTTCAGACTCAGACTCTTCACCTGCACATGCTGTAAGCGCCCCAACAAATAAAACTAAAAATAATAAAGTCAATAGAAATTTCTTCATGTTACATCCCCCTTTTGCTATTTACGAAAAACTTTCGGAAATGAATAAAGAAGAGATTGAAAAAACATACTCCTGTGGCAGAAGTATTATTTCATTCTCTTCTCTTCCAATCTCCGAGAGATATTCGATTAATCAACATTATAGCGAACGCTTACATATTTGTAAATACATAACCGTTAAAATATTGCGTTAAAATGAAATATTAAGTTATCTATTACCTATTCCCTAGATATTTTTCCAAAATGAACCATTAACCCCATAGACAAGGGATTTATTTCGCAGCTATACTGATGGTAATTTCATAATTACTTAGGTAGAGTCTTAGAGAAGATACCATGAGTCACCCTTTTATGGGGGCTCTTCGGTGTCTTCTCTATTTTTTTGTAAAGGAGGGATTAACCCAAGAACGTAGACCTCTTAGAAGAGACAGAAACAAATATACAAGGAGGATTTAAAATGAAGAAATTCTTATCATTTCTATTAACATTCACCGTCACCTTTTTATGTGTTTGTTTTCTGAATTCCCAAAGTACCGCAGCAAGTGAGGAAATCCTTCTAGAAGAAGACTTCGAAAAAGAAGGATTACCAGATGGTTTTAAAGTAATTGAGGGTAATGCATCCGTTGTAGATGGGGCGCTTGAGCTGACGTCACCAAGTACATCTCAACCTTCACGCGTTATATTTTCAGTTGGGGAGGATCTGGGTGATTATATCTTTGAGGCTGATGTTTCCTTTAAATCAGCAGTGGATGATGGCCGCTGGGCTTCTCTGATGTATAGAATTCAAGATGAAAACTATCCATACTACCAATTTGCTGTTAGAAAAGGCACAGCTGCACTAAATGGTATAGAGTTGGCTTTACGTACTCCTTCCAATACGTGGGATGTACAAGCGACAAACTTTTATCCAGAGGATTTCCAATATAATGAGACATATCGGTTAAAGGTGATTGCAAAGCATGATCGTGTACAACAATATATCAATGATTAATTGGTGATCGATTCAGATCTTGTCGGTACCTATTTAAAAGGAGATCTAGGATTTCAAGTTTCCGGTGCCACGGTTGCTTTTGACAATGTTAAAGTTACAACAAGCATCCAGGAACTCCCGCCACTGGAAGAATCAAATGCCTTTCTACCAGAGGAACCTGAAACAAATATCGTCAACGCACCAACTGTAATATCAAGTGAGATTCCTAATCAATTTGATGAACTTGAAGGAGTATCATCTGTATTATTTCCAGCAGAATTAAATGATGATGGACATGTTACGGTCGGGGGCTCCACTTTAACAGATATTCTAGCCGCTTCAAAAGAAAAAGTCATCCCAGTCATTCAAGTGGATGATCCGAATGCGGTTGAAGGTGTCATTGATGCTTTACAATCCACGTCAATCAATGATGTGCATATATTATCAGCCAATGTAGACATATTGGAAAATATTAAATCTGCTTATCCAATCGCTCGCGGAGCCATTCTCTATGAGAAAAATCATTTGAATAAACATGACTTGAAGAAATTAGTGGAAGATGCAAATATGAGTCGTTCCTTTACAGTAGTTCTTCCGGAGCAACATATTTCCATTGACAATACACACTACTTCCATACCCGGGCAATTTCTGTGTGGGGCATTGGAGAAAATGCTTATGATTTAATTCATGCTGGTGTCGATGGAATAATTTCCAGTAATCCTGCAGAAACTACAGCAGTTTTCGAAAATTACCCTGAAAGAACGATTGTTCAACGTCCAATAGTAGTTGCACACCGAGGCGTTCCATCCCTGGCACCTGAAAATACAATGGCTGGTTACCACTTATCATATGAATTGGGTGCTGATTTAATTGAAACAGACGTCCAACGTACAAAAGACGGTCATCTTGTGATAATGCACGATACTACAGTCGACCGTACAACAAATGGTACAGGTGCAGTAAGTGAATTGACACTGGAAGAAATTCGCGGGCTTGATGCCGGCAGTCATTTCGATGAAGAATTCGCAGGTGAAAAAGTGCCTACTTTCCGCGAATTTTTAGAAGGCTTCAAGGACAAAGATGTGCTGCTTCTTGTGGAATTGAAAGGAATTGGAATGGAAGAACAAGTACTTCAGGAAATCATCGAGGTTGGCATGGAAGAAAATGTCGTCCTGCAAAGCTTTGACATGGAAAGTGTGAAAAAATTTCGGGAAATCGCGCCGCAAATCAGTGTAGGTTATCTTTACTCTGCATCAGTTCCCGATTCGCCGGAACAACGAATAGAAGATGCTGAACGAATGTTGAACTATGCGACAAGTATTGGTGCCCGCTTGAATGCAAGTTATGGCAGCCTTTCTGAAGAATCTATAACATATATGAGACAACGGGGATTAATCAATATGCACTGGACTTTCCGCAGTCAGGAACCTTTTAAGGATTTATTGAAAAAAGGCTTAATAGGCCCAATCACTGACTATACACAATGGTTGAGCGACGGACCGACATTTATTGAAACACCAATAAAAAAACGGAATTTAAAAGTTGGTAAATCCGCAACCATTCAAGCAAAAACATTTGTAAACTATCGAATGGATCGTTCAGAAAATCTGGAAACTACTCTTTATAGCCACGATAATGATAGATATGTAGATGTGACAGGCAATACTATAACAGCACTAGCACCTGGAAGAGCTGAAGTCTTCGCTGTGCATACATTTAATATGTTGGATGAAGACTGGAATTTGGTTTCCAAACCAATTGAAGTAAATGTCAGTAAGTAAGACAAACGAAATAACGAACCATGAAAATGACATTATTCCACCGCTTGAGGATTTGATCTAAACTGTATAATAAAAGAACAACACTCATATGCTCCCCCTATAGAAGAAGAGACTTATATTATTTCTCAGTCTAATATACTATACGGGGGAGCATATTATACCTAAATATATAGCTATTTTTCTTTTGCAACAATCAAGAAATCAATCTTGTCATTTGAGTCATGCTTTGCAAAATCGTAAGTATATGCGAAAAAAATCGCATCTAAAACTCCCCTACTCACTTTTTCTTAAAATCGACTCATCCAGCCGACTTACAGAACTTTGTCCGGCAAGTCCCATTGTAATATCCAAATCGGCGAGCATATGCTGCAATACTTCCTTAACTCCCCGCTGACCGGCAACTGCAAGGCCATACATAAGGGGACGACCAATTAGTACCGCCTCCGCTCCTAGGGCTATTGCTTTTATAATATCCGAACCTCGGCGAATTCCACTATCCATGAGTACAGGGATATTTCCTTCGACTACATTCACAACCTCTGGAAGTGCATCCAATGCTCCGATTGCGCCATCTACCTGGCGTCCCCCATGATTAGATACAATAATACCATCGACTCCCTTCTCCATAGCAAGTTTCGCATCATCTGGATGGAGGATTCCTTTTAAAATGATAGGAAGGTTCGTATGCTCCCGTAAAAAAGCAATATCTTTCCACGATAAAGATGTGTTACCGAAAACTTTCGTCCAATGCATAATCGCAGCTTGTGGGTCTTCTTGAGGATTTTTTTCAAGTTTTGCTTGAAATGCTGGATCGGTAAAATAATTCCCTACTCCTTCACCAGCAAGAAACGGTAGGTATACATTCTTCAAATCATACTCCCGCCAAGCCATCATTGGCGTATCTAACGTAACAACAATTGCTGAATAGCCGGACGCTTCTGCCCGTTTTAAAAAGCTTGCAGTAATATCCGGATCTCTGCTCCAATAAAGCTGGAACCAACGTGGTGCATCGCCCATTGCCTCCGCAATTTTTTCCATGGGAACAGTCGATGCAGAACTAGCTATATAAGGTACGCCCAATTCCGCACAAGCTAATGCCGAACCAATTTCTCCATCTTTATGAATAATAGATTGCACACCAATGGGCGCATGCAGAACTGGAGACGGGAAAATCTCACCAAATAAATTTATCGACAAGTCCCGCTTATCAACATCCCGAAGCATTCGCGGAATAATTTTCACGACGGTAAACGCTTTCAAATTTTCTCGTATTGTATGTTCTCCACCAGCTCCACCCGCGATATAATAATATGGGCCATCTTCTAATTTCTCACGGGCAAGTGCTTCCCAATCTTCTAGAATCACTGGAAGCCTTTTGGGATCAGGACTATGCATCGTTGAATAAATATCAAATTGAATCTTGTTTCCAATGTTCTCCATAAAATATACCTCCTCGATTTCTTACTTGAAGTATTTTTTAATTCGACCCTTTACCTATCAATTGAAAATCGTCTTATTCACTAGTTACATTATTTATATATCTCTCACGCAACTGATATTTTAGTAACTTTCCTTGTAGACTTCGCGGCAGTTCATCTACAAAATCTACGCGGTGCGGGATCTTATATTTAGCTAATTTCCCGGAACAAAAATCTATTATTTCCTCTTGATTTGCGGATTCACCTTCTCCTAAAACTATAATGGCAATTGGTATCTCTCCCCATTTTTCATGAGGTAGACCAATGACTGCCACGTCTGCAACTTTAGGATGCTCATGTAGAACTTCTTCAATCTCTGCAGGGTAAACATTTATAGCACCTGAAAGAATCATATCCTGTTCCCTATCAACGATATAGTAAAACCCCTCTTCATCCTGTACACCTATATCGCCTAAACCGAGCCATTCGCCTTTAAATGATTCGGCTGTTGCCTCAGGTCTATTATAATACTCATCAAACAATGTAATTCCCTTTACGTAAAATGCTCCCGCCTCGCCAGATTGGACAGTATTCCCTGCTTTATCCAGAAGCTTCACCTCCATGCCAAGCATCGGTACTCCGACAGAACGGTTTTTATCCCTTTGGTTTTCCGGGAATAAGTTTGCAGCACCACCGAGTTCCGTTGCTCCGTAAAATTCGTTAAGATCCGCAGTATTGAAGTATTTCATGATTTTATTTTTTGTACTCGTATGGAGAGGTGCTCCCACCGAGATTATAGATTGCAAGGATGAAACATCATACTTATTTTGAATGTTTTCCGGCAACGAAAAAATGGCTTCAAACATTGGCGGGGCTAGGAAAGTAGAAGTCGGCTTTTCTCTTTCAATTGCTTCTAGAACTTCAATCGGATGAAACTTTTCTAGGATATGAACCGGATTTCCGACAAAAAAGTTTGGCAACGCAATTGAAAAGGCTGCTGCACCATATAATGGACCTGATGCCAAACCCTTACCATTCCTCCCTATGGAGAACTCGATACTGAAAAGCAAGGCAACCAAATATAAACTTCGATGTGTTCTTACAGCTCCTTTTGGACGGCCAGTTGTTCCACCAGTGTACATGATCGATATCCTATCAAGTTCATGTAAAGTTTCAGCTGGGACAGGCTCCTCATTCGAAAAACTAGAAATCCATGCTTCATACTCGAAAGATGCGATATCTGCTGCATCCCCAACACTTATAAAATGCCTTGTCGTTCGAACCTCATTTGAAATAGCCATCATTTCATTTGAAAACCGACTATCGAAAATAAGAACTAGCGAATCTGAATCATCTAGTACGTGTTTAATCTCCGGGCCAACAAATCTGGAATTAATCGGAACAAAAACGGCACCAATTTTACTGCATGCAAAGACAATTTCAAATAACTGATTGCAATTCATTAACATAAACGCTACTTTATCACCTTTTTTAACTCCAATATTCTGCAAGGCGTGTCCCAGCTGATTAATACGATTATTGAATTGGTGATATGTAAATCTTTTCTCCATAAAGGATATTGCTTCTTTTTCTCCATAGCGAATTGCATTTAATTTGATCGGGTCGCTGAATAGCATCTGTTGCATCCGTCATTCCCCCTTGGAATTTTTAAATTCTACTACAGGAACAGCCATGTTATCTTTCAATCCTGCCTCCCTTTCAGCAAGTTTTACTTTATAGTTTACCACAAGATTGATTATTATGTATATATCACCTATATTTATTATTCTGAAATTTATAGTTAACAGTTTGTCCAGTTATATTATAGCCGAGACATAACTTCCAAATATGGTGATCGATCTAAACAAAGTGTAGGAGCATCAACAGCCGCTCCAGGAATATAACTTCGCGCTTCCTTTAACGGCTGATTAGTCTCCTTGGGTGCGATACACTGCGAGGTCTCATTGATGCCTTTCTTACTACAGTAGTCTCCTGATATTCCAGAACTAGTCAGTAGATTTGTTCAGATTTAATCCAAGTTGGAAGCGTTATGTCCCAGCATTATTTTCAATTTCAGTAAAAACTACAGCTTAATCTCTTGCTTCTCAAATCGACTTTTCACAAGATATGCCGCACCAATCATTCCTGCATCATTGTCCAATTGTGCGAGCTTCACTTCACAACATTCACTTACCCTAGGAAGGGCATACTTTTTGAATGCTGCTGTTATTTTAGCGAGCAACGGCTCCCCTGCTTTGGAGACGCCGCCACCAATTATGATCTGACTAGGGTTGATCGTAACTGCCATATTTGCCATCGCCATACCTAACACATCGCTCATTCGATCAATAATCCTTTGACTCGCTTCATCTCCGGACGTTGCACAATCAAAAACATCTTTCGCTTCTAGCATACCACGTTGGTTATAACGGGCAGCGAGTACACCGTGAGGAGCTTCTTTTATATGATCCATGGCCATGTGCACAATTCCTGTTGCCGAAGCTATTGTTTCCAAACATCCCATTCTTCCGCAATTACAGCGGTATTCGTTTGGCGCAACCAAGATGTGCCCAATCTCACCGGCAGTGCCATTCGTTCCGTTCAAAATCTCTCCATTTGCGATAATTCCGCCACCAACTCCGGTGCCAAGCGTAATAAATATAAGGTTTTCAGCAGAGTTGCCGCTCCCTTTCCAGTTCTCCGCTAATGCTGCTAAATTAGCATCATTTTCTATAAATACAGGTAAACTTGATAATCGGTGAAGTTCTTCTGTCAGATTGAAGTTTTTCCAGCCAATATTTACAGCCTCTTCAACGATACCAGTTTCTGGATGTATAAAACCGGGAGCGCCCACACCTATTCCTATTATTTTATTTTCTATTTTGTGTTTTGATAAGGTATCCGTTATCGATGCCCAAATATCTTTTACAATTGTCTTTCCTGCATTATCTTTGTTCGTTGGTATTTGCCATTTAACTAAAAACTCTCCATCATGATTGATTAAGCCGATTTTTACAGTAGTGCCTCCAATATCTATACCTATCATCAACTCATCCATTTAGATGTACTCCTTATCATGTAAGATTAGCGGATTGCTTCCTTATGAGCAGGTTACTCCTGAATGATCAAGCAACGTCTTATTTTATTTGATACACTCGGGCTTCATACGGACGGAAAGTCATCGTATCCAGTATTTCATGAGCCTCTTCCACCTGATAGTTGCTTAATCGCAATTCCGCCTGCTTACCTAGTAAATCTTCAGGGAACTCGAAATCAGCAGTACCATCCAATAAGTTTGTTAAAATAACATACTGCTCCTCGCCTAACGTTCGTACGTAAGCATAAATTTGCTCATGTTCTTCTAAGATAAGTTCATAGCTGCCGTATATGAGTGTCTCATTTCCACGGCGCAGCTCAATCAACTTTTTATAGTAATGATAAATCGAATCAGGATCTTTCAGCTCGGCTTCTACATTAATTTCCTTCACATTTGGGTTTACTTTCATCCATGGTGTTCCCGTTGTAAATCCGCCGTTTTCCTTACTATTCCATTGCATCGGTGTTCGGGAGTTGTCCCGGCCGCTCTTCCAGATGATTTTCATTACCTCTCCATGACTCTTACCGGCTTCCCGTTCTTC
The DNA here is from genome assembly GCF_009746545.1 of Oceanobacillus sp. AG. Taxonomy (NCBI): domain Bacteria; kingdom Bacillati; phylum Bacillota; class Bacilli; order Caryophanales; family Bacillaceae; genus Oceanobacillus; species Oceanobacillus sp. AG. Next base: position 39,628 of record NZ_WOWT01000024.1, on the reverse strand, counting down.
TTTATAAAGTGTTTTAATTGCAACATCATTATAATCATCAATGGAATCAAACTCGACATTCGTCATCCCAATCTCTTGCCCTTGATAAATAAACGGTGTTCCTTGCATTAAAAAGTACATGGTTGCAAAGCTCTTTGCCGATTTTTCCCGCAAGTCCGTATCATTTCCCCATGTGGAAACAGAACGAGGCTGGTCATGGTTTTCTAAGAACAGCGCATTCCAACCGACACCATCCAAACCTTTTTGCCATTTACTGAGCGCTTTTTTAAGTCCTTGCATATCGAGTCCGCCTGTTGCACTCTTGCCCCAAAGGTCCAAGTGTTCGAATTGGAAGATCATATTGAAAAAGCCATTCTCCTCACCGACCCATGCATCCGCTTGTTCAACTTTGACTCCGTTCGCTTCTCCGACGGTCATAATATCATAGTTATCAAACGTTTCTTTTCTCAGTTCCTCCAGGAAAACTTCAATTCCAGGTCGATTCATATGTCCCTCATACGAAGGAACATATTTTAGATTGTCGGGATTCGGCATATCTGGAAAACCGGGAACTTTTTTAATATGTGAAATCGCATCGACTCGGAAACCATCGATTCCTTTGTCCAACCACCAATTCACCATTTTATACAAATCGTGACGAACTTCCGGGTTTTCCCAGTTGAGGTCTGGTTGTTTACTGGCGAAAACATGCATGTAATATTCTCCAGTCTTCTCATCGTACTCCCAGGCGGATCCTCCAAAGATAGATTCCCAATTATTCGGGGCTTTGCCGTTTTTTCCAGGATGCCAAATATAATAATCCCGGTAGGCATTGTTCTTTGAAGAACGGGATTCAATGAACCATTCATGCTCATCTGATGTATGGTTAATGACAAGGTCCATAATCAATTTCATACCACGGGCATGTACCTCCCGCAGCAATTCATCGAAATCTTCCATCGTTCCGTATTCGGCTGAAATCCCTTGGTAATCACTAATATCATAACCATTATCAATGTTCGGAGACGGATAGATTGGTGAGACCCAAATGACATCAATCCCTAAATCCTGTAAATAATCCAATTTCGAGATGATACCCTGGATATCCCCGATGCCATCTCCATTTGAATCCATAAAACTTCGCGGATAAATTTGATAGGCTACCGCTTCCTTCCACCACTGGCTAGTCATACTTATTTCCTCCTTTAGCTGAACGGTTTGATATCAAACATCAGCTAATTGTTTTCCTGTAAAGCAAGATTATGCCCACCACATATTAGCGGGGGCCTCTTCCATATTGATAGCTTTCAAGTTTCGAACTGCTGCGCGAAAGCCTTCATCAATCGACATGATCGGATCTTCATGTTCAATGCTCATGACATAATCATAACCATACGTCCGTAACGCACTCACAATATTAGACCATTCTTGGATACTATGACCGTACCCGACTGAACGGAAACTCCATGCACGCGTCTTTACATCTGCATATGGCTGCATGTCTGTCAGGCCATACATGTTTACATTATCTTGATCAATATATGTGTCTTTCGCATGGAAATGATGAATCGCATTTTCCTTACCTAATATTTTAATCGCTGCAACCGGGTCAATGCCTTGCCACCATAAATGACTTGGGTCCAGATTAGCACCGATTGCGTCGTTCGTTGCATCTCTAAGTTTCAGTAATGTATAAGGAGTATGAACGAGAAAACCTGCATGAAGTTCCAATCCAACTTTCACCCCATGATCTTTTGCAAATTGGGCTTGCTCTTTCCAATAAGGAATCAATTTTTTCTCCCATTGCCAATTTAAAATATCCGTGTATTCGGTTGGCCATGGTGTGACAGGCCAGTTAGGGTATTTGGAATCTTCATGCGCTCCTGGTGTGCCGGAAAACGTGTTGACGACTGGTACATCCAACATTTGCGCAAGTTTCACGGTTTTCACGAACGTATCATGGGATTTTTTTGCATGTTCTTTATTTGGGGAAACCGGGTTATCGTGACAGCTGAATGCACTGATCGTTAAGCCCCTTGAATGAACTTTATCGATAAATTCCTTCCGTTTATCCTCACTCGCGAGTAGTTCATCCACATCACAATGAGCAGTACCAGGGTTCCCACCAGTACCAATTTCAACTGCTTCTAGTCCAGCTTGCTTTACATGATCCAACATTTCTTCAAAAGGTTTTTCATTAAATAATACTGTAAATACGCCTAATTTCATGGATACCGCCTCCAGTTAATTTAATGTTATACTTGATTTGCTTTCACTACTTTTGTAAATCGCTTCAATTATTTTGGTAACCGTTCTCGCTTGCTCAGGTTTATTCACTAATTCTGCTTCCCCAAGACAGCTTTCAATAAAGTTTTTAGCCTGAAGATATCCTGCTTTTGCTTGATCATCTTCCACTTTTGCTGTGGTTGTTAGGTATGCTCCAGTTTTTGACTGGTAGAATTCAAATGGGAATACATTCAATCCCCCATCCGAACCGGATATGCTTACATTTGTCGTATCTTCTTTTATATTTGCTGCCCAAGAGCATTCAAATAACATAGAGGCACCATTCTCAAATCGGATATAGGAAGATACATGATCATCCACATCAAAAGATTCATGATCAAAGCTGCCCCAGTCGTTGAGCTGATTTGGCGTTTTGCTTAATCTGTTATACGTTGTTCCTGTTACTTCTACTGCGTTGGGTTCATCTAATAGCCAAAGTGCTGCATCCAAAAAATGGCAACCCCAATCTATCAGACTTCCTCCGCCTTGTAATTGTTTATTCGTAAACACACCCCAGCCTGGAACTTTCCGGCACCTCAATGCCTGGACCCTTGCTACAAGCGGGTCCCCGACTTCTTTCATCGTTTGTTTGGCCAGCTGAACAGAGTCCATGAACCGATAATGATACGCAATGCTTAAACATTTATTCGCTTTCTTTGCTGCTTCAATCATTAAATCGCACTCTTTGGCCGTGATGGCCATCGGTTTTTCACATAAAACATGGACTCCCGCTTCTAATGCCGCGATAGAGATTTCTGCATGGAATTTATTCGGTGTGCAAATTGTCACCGCATCAACGGCGGCAAAAAGTTCTTCATAATTGGAAAACACGTAAGGTATATTAAATTTTTTCGCTACTTCTTTTGCTTTTGTAATTTTAAGATCTTGTATTGCGGTAATTTCTACTTTGTCTGATAATGCCTGGTAGGCCGGGATATGGCGATCTTGCGCTATCCCACCTACTCCGATGATTCCCATTTTCAATTTCCGCATCAATTTCACTTCTCCAAGCTGATAATTCGTTTCGTTTCCACTGATTCCAAAGCACCTAGAATCACTTGCAATGATTTCTTGCCTTCCTCGCCATCAATCAATGGATTTGTATCATGAAGAATGGATTCGACGAAATGATCGATTGTATGTGAGGTTGTTTGACCACCATCTTCATTCGATTGAATGCCATCCAACTCATACTTCACTACCTCCCCATTATTGTATTGCACAATAAGGGAGTATTCGGGGTCGTCCTCAAGCCTTAACGTTGCATTTTCCCCATAAAGAATCGTTGAATTATCTTCTTTTGCGGTATATGCCCAGCTTGCTGCCAGTGTACCGACGATGCCGCTTGTTGTTTTTAAAATTAACGTTGCATTATCATCGACATCGATATTTTCTTTCGCATTCGTTTCGACAAAAGCTCCTACCTCTACGAATTCCTCACCTAACAGATAACGCAGTAAATCCGCTTTATGTACACCAAGGTCACCCATTGCTCCGATAAAGGCCTGATCTTTTTTGAAGAACCAACTGTCCGCTCCGTCTGCACTCCAGCCTTCTGGACCACCATGTCCAAAACTCGTACGGAAACTATAAATTTTTCCAACTTCACCTTGTTCGATTAATTTCCTTGCTTTTTGATGAGAAGAAACGAAGCGCTGATTATGGCCGATCATGAGTTTCTTATTATTTCTCTCGGCTGCTTCAATCATCTGTTCAGCTTCTTCACGGGAAGTTGCCATCGGTTTTTCACATAAGACATGAGCGCCTGCATTTAGGGCAGCGATACTTACTGGTGCATGTAAATAGTTAGGGAGACAGACGCTCACTGCATCGATATTTTCTGATTCCAGCAATGCTTCATAACTTTTATATGCTTTAGCATGATATTTTTCAGCAGTTTCTTTTACTCTTGCTTCATTAATGTCACACACTGCGACAATCTCCACATGTGGGTTATTGTTGTATTCGATTAAGTGGCGGTGTTTTGCAATACTTCCACAGCCAATGACGGCAACACGAATTTTTGTCATAGGACGATTCCTCCTTTGATTATTTCTCGGCTATTTCTCTGGTGAATCCGCTTTTCCATGCACAGGGGTCCAGTCAATCTTCCGTATTCACTCAGACTTATATTCACTTACGGATTCACGGTAAATTACTTTGTGTGGAATGATGATCCGTTTTGCCGGTTCTGATTTATTTACTGTCTTTTCTATTAACGCTTTAGCTGATTGTGCGCCTATTTCATAGATTTGTATATCAATCGTTGTTAACGCAGGACGCGTAATTTCTGATAAATATACATTATTGAAGCTTACTAACGAAATATCCTTTGGAACATGCAATCCTGAATCTTCAAGCATACTTAAAACACCTAAGCTAATTAAATCATCACTAATTACAATAGCTGTCGGAGGGGTCTCGAGCGCCAATAAACTCTCTACAGCTTCCCGCCCTCCTGATTTCAGAAATTCGGTATGAATCTGATACGCTTCTTTATTTTCTAGCCCAGCTTCATCCAGTGCTGCTTTATAGCCTTCCTCACGGTCAACTGTTACGAATAAATCCCTCGCCCCACCAATAAATGCGATTTTTTCATGCCCTTGTTCAATAAGATGTTCGGTAATTTCTTTTCCTGCTGAAAAGTTATCATTATCGACATGGGTTGTTTCGCTGATGTTCTCATAGGGTTTTCCAACGATGACAAATGGAAATTCTCTTTCCCTCAGGAACTGCGTAACAGGATCATTCATTCGGGAATAAAGTAAGATCATGCCGTCAACATAACTGCCATAAACCATACGTTCAACTTCCGCAAGTATTTCTTCCTCTGTTTGTCCGCTGGAAAGCATCATCGTATATTGTTCCTTATGTGTGACAGATCCAATTCCCCGCAATACTTCTGGGAAAAATGGGTTTTGCAATGCTTTGTCAGCAGATGACGGCAAGATAACACCGATTGCCTTTGTTGATTTGGCAACTAAGTTTCGTGCATGGATATTCGGATGATAACCTAGCTTTTTCATTGCTTTTCGTACTTTTTTCTTTGTATCTGGACTAATTCTCGGATTATCGGCAATTACCCTAGAAACAGTAGAGGGGGATACACCTGTTGCCTTTGCTATGTCTTTTATTGTTACCATTTTCCATTTCACCCTCCTGTTTATTTATCATTCAACTTTTGCAGTCTGAAATAGCAAGCTGTCCTCTGGTATAATTAATGAAATCAATAATTCATCATAGAATGGACAGGATTCCAAGACTTTAAGAATTTTTAGTGTTTCTATTAAGAAGTTTAACCTTTCGTTCCCCCAGCTGCCAGTCCTGATATCAGATATCGCTGCAAGAATAAATATACTGCTGCAATAGGTACTGCCACTAAGACAGATCCTGCGGCAAACCTAGTAAAGTTATTTGAAAATTGATCATTAATAAAGTTGTATAGACCAACCGCTAATGTATAATTTTCCTCACTTGAAAGTACAATTGAGGGTAGCAAAAAATCAAATAAAGGAGTCATAAAGTTGAATAAAGCTACTACTGCAAGAATGGGTTTTGCGAGTGGTAGCATTACACTCCAAAACACCCTTAGATGTCCTGCTCCGTCTATTCTTGCTGCCTCATCTAATTCGCGAGGTATTGTATCAAAATATCCTTTAACAAGCCATGCATTAAACGGAATTTGACCACCAAGATATATTAAAATCAAACCAGACAGGGTGTCTAATAAACCTAGCATATTCAAAAAGATATACAAAGCAACCATCGCCATCATAACTGGAAACATTTGCAAGAGTAAGAAGATATATAAACCATTTTTCCTTCCAACAAATTTATATCGAGAAAATGCATAAGCAACTAATGAAGTTAGAACTACACTTCCTATTGCATTTGCAATAGAAACAATTAATGAATTTTTGTACCATACTAAATAATCACTGTCTGGACTAAATAGCCATTTATAATGATCTAATGAGAAATTTTCTGGTATTAAACTGGATGAATATAGACTAGTACTTTGGTTGAAAGACATACCAACTGTCCATACTAAAGGATAAAATATAATAATTGCTACAACTGCAATTATTATATAAATGAAGGCTAACTCCATTCTGGACTTTTGCTTTCTATTCATTAGATTTCACCCTCTTCTTTAAATGATCTTGTCTTTCTGAATTGATAAAATGCAAATCCTGAAACAATTAACCCCATTATAATTGAGATTACTGCAGCCATAGAGTAATTATTTGTATCAAAAGTTAGCTTATATACCCAGGAAATTAATATATCCGTTCCTCCAGCATTCTGCCCTCGAATAGGTGGGCCACCTTCATTAAATAAATAAATCACATTGAAATTATTAAAGTTTGAAGCATATTGCATAATTAATAATGGTGCAGTAGCAAACATCACGTGGGGAAATGTTATGTTTCTAAACTTTTGAAAACGCGAGGCACCATCCATGTCAGCTGCTTCGTACCAATCTTTGGAAATACTCTGTAATATCCCAGTAATTAAAGCAAAAATAAACGGAAATCCAAGCCACGTTTGAATCATGACAATAGCTATTCTAGTATATAAAGGATCGCTCAACCAAGATACGCCATTTCCACCTAATAACGGAATAATAATATCCCTGTTTATAGCTCCAAAATCATCATTAAACATCGCTGAGAACACTAGTATAGTTACAAACGCTGGTACTGCCCAAGGTAGAATTAAAATGGTACGAATCAATTTTTTAAATTTAACTCGTGGATCATTTACAAGAACAGCCAAAAAGAAACCAAGTGCAATTTGTAATGTAGTTGCAACAACTGTCCATACAATAGTCCACGAAAACACACTTATAAATGTATCTTGCCAGATTGGTACTGTGACCAAGTTTTTAAAATTATCAAATCCTACCCAATCGACTAGATTACGAGGTGGTGAATTATATAAATCATAATTCGTAAAAGCCAAAAGCACAGAAAATAATAAAGGGAAGATAACAACAAAAATCATAAGTAGTAAACCGGGAAACGTCATTATATAAGGAAATGCACGGTCATAAAATTCTTTAAATGATGCTCTCAACTTTAATGGCTTCCAACCATCTCGTAATTTTTCAGCTTGTTTTTTTGCATCGATAACATTAAATACATAAAGAGTGATCACAATAACGGTTACAATCAATGACAATACACCTAAAACTAACAATCTGATAGAATGGTCCGTACCGGGAATAGTTCCTAATGTACGTAGACCCCATAAACCATAGTTAATAGATTCTAAAAATGCAACAAGGAAAGCTAATTCCATGATAATAAAGATTGTTCCTTTTAGATATCGCCTATTGTATAATTGACCGAACCCTGCAAAAACAATCGATAATATCATTGCCACTTTCGGACTATGTTTCTTCCATTTGTCATTCTTCCTTACTTTCTTTTGTTCTATATTTTCATCTGGATTTTTCTTTGCTGGAGTAGACAAAACGGTTTGCCTCCTTTTTTCTATTAAACATTAAAAGTAATAATGGGAAGAATAACCTTCCCATTATTATTTTGCTTTTATTGACCTCCACCACTTGCATTTATATTTGTTTGAATTTGCTCAGCTGCTTCGTCAAGAACTGCTTTCGCTTCTTCACCCTCAGCAAGGAATTGTAAAGCATTGTTCATCGGTTCCCAAACTTGAGACATTTGAGGTGTACTTGGCATTGGTACGCCATATTCAATTTGTTCTGCAAACGCAGCATAAATTGGGTCATCAATACTTTCTAATGCTGCCGTATTTGGAGGGAGCTCTCCTGCCACATCAAAGTAATATGCCAAATTCTCCTCATTTGTCATAAACAAAGCTAAATCTTTAGCCCAATCTTTATTTTCTGAGTAATAAGATACCATCCAAGCCTTTACTCCAACTAAAGTGGAACTTGGTTCACCATTAATTGCAGGAAATGGAGCAAATCCAAGACTATCACCGATTGCCTCTTTATAACCTGTTATACTCCACGGTCCATTAATAACTGCGCCTACTTTTCCTTCTGAGAATAATCCATCAATTACATCAATTGTTGTTGATGAAGGAATCAATCCTTGCCCAAAGAATGATTGGAATAGCTCTCCACCTTCTATAGCCCCCTCATTATTTAAACCAATATCGGAAGTATCATACTCCCCTATATCTCCACCAAAAATATAACCACCATAATTTTTGAAGAACGGATAAGCAAAGTATAAATCATCTGGTTTCATTAAGAATCCATATTTGTCCTCAGCCGCATTCGTATTCTCTTCTAAGATCGTCTTCAAGTCTTCTATAGTTTCTGGAGCTTCTGACACAATATCTGTATTGTAAAATAACCCATATGTTTCAAATACTGCCGGGATTCCGTATATATCTGTTTCACCATCAAAGTTGTACGTTACTGCTTCCACTGCGGCATCGGCATAGGGACTTATTTCATCATCTGTCAGATTAATCGGGTCTGCAAGACCTTGAGCCACAATATTCCCTATTTGATCATGCGGTTGATAGAATAAATCAGGTCCATTTCCTTCCGGGCCAGCTAAAGACAATTCTTGTAATTGATCCAGCATACTTTTCGCTTCCACATTAACTTTAATTCCTTCTTGCTCTTCATAATCGGCAGCTATTTTCCGAATAGCTTCTAGTTGTTCTTCTTGATCATTTGCCCAGACTGTTAACTCCTCTGGTTTTTCCGCCTGTTCTCCATTATCTTCACCTTCACTTCCACTGTTCACATCTTCCTCACGGTCTGGTGCACAGGCTGCCAAAAAAACAAATAGAGACAATAACATAACGAACGATAATAACAAGTATCTTTTCTTCATCTCAATTCCTCTCCCCTGTTAAATTAATTTAGCTAGTAACGAAACATATGCCTAAATCAGATTAGTACAATAGTTCTGCGCAAACGTTTGCCCTAGCTTTGATATCATTCTATAACGAACTATTTAATTTGGCAAGCGTTTTCATTAACTTTTTTTTAAAATGATTAAAATGGTGCTAAATACCCATTGATAAGTCCCTTTATTTATGATATTAATTGAGTAACATCTATGAAAATACTTAAATATAAAATTTGAGGGCAATGATTTGTTATCACAGACAACCCCGGCTTTTATTCAATTAAAAGCCGGGGTTAATTATATTACTAGGAAGGAGAGTGTAGTCAAAAAATCTCATACTATTAAGGAGTGATATGGTGAATAAAAGAAGACTTTTAATGAAATCGATTGCATTAAGTTTATTTTTATTTTTCACTTTTTCTTTTTCAACGGCTGCGCAGTCTGATGTTTCAAACAAGGTTGATTATTCTAGAGATGTTATCTATCAAATAGTAACTGATAGATTTTACGACGGAGATTCAACAAATAATCCATCTGGCAATATTTATAGTTCAGACTGCAGTAATCTTCACAAATATTGTGGAGGAGACTGGCAAGGGATTATCGATAAAATAGACGATGGTTACCTAACTGGATTAGGAATAACTGCACTTTGGATCTCACAACCTGTTGAAAACGTTTATGCACTTCATCCCAGTGGGTATACATCTTATCATGGGTATTGGGCTAGAGATTATAAGAAAACGAATCCTTATTATGGAGATTTCAATGATTTTGACCGTTTAATCGAAACGGCACATGCAAATAATATAAAAGTCATTGTAGATTTCACGCCTAATCATTCTTCCCCTGCTTTAGAGACTGATCCTTCTTATGCAGAAAATGGCGCCATATACGATAACGGAACATTATTGGGAAGCTATTCAAATGATCCATTAAATATATTTCATCATAATGGCGGGACAGACTTTTCCTCCTATGAAGACAGTATCTATAGAAACTTATACGATTTGGCAGATTATAACTTGCATAATGATACAATGGATCAATATTTAAAAGATTCTATTAAGCTATGGTTAGATAAAGGCATAGATGGAATCAGAGTTGATGCTGTTAAACATATGCCAGAGGGTTGGCAAACTTCTTTAATGAGTGAGATATATGCTTATGAACCCGTTTTTACATTTGGTGAGTGGTTTTTAGGATCGGGTGAGATTGATCCACAAAATCATCATTTTGCAAATGAGAGCGGCATGAGTCTTCTGGATTTTCAATTCGGACAATCAATTCGTGATGTATTGAAAGACGGGAGTTCTGACTGGTACGATTTCCATGAAATGATTGACAGCTCTGCTGTAGATTATAATGAAGTTATCGATCAAGTAACTTTTATAGACAATCATGACATGAGCAGGTTTTCTGAAGAAGCATCCTCGAATAGACATACAGATATCGCCCTTGCTGTATTACTTACCTCTCGAGGTGTTCCGACTATATATTATGGAACTGAACAGTATTTAACTGGAGATAGCGATCCTGATAACAGAAAACCGCTGACTAATTTTGATACATCAACAAATGCCTATCAAATTACTAGTCAACTTACATCGCTGAGACAATCCAACCCTGCACTTGGATACGGAGATACCAATGAACGTTGGATAAACTCTGATGTTTATATTTATGAAAGAAAGTTTGGAAATAATGTTGTTGTTACCGCTGTAAATCGTGGTCATGAAAGTTATAATATTACCAATTTGAATACCTCTTTACCAGAGGGAGGGTATAATGATGAACTGAACACTCTATTAGACGGTAATAATATAACTGTAAGTTCAAATGGTTCAGTAGACTCGTTTAATCTCAGCCCAAGAGCCGTATCCGTTTGGCAGTACACTGAATCTTCTACTACACCACTTATAGGACATGTCGGTCCAATGGTAGGTAAAGCTGGAAATACGGTTATGATAAATGGGGAGGGATTTGGTGCTGAAGAGGGAACAGTTCAATTAGGTTCATCTACTGTAGAGATTCAATCTTGGTCTAACACAGAGATAGAAATTCTTCTTCCAAACATCAATCCTGGTAAACATGATATAACCGTTTACACAGCAAATAATAATAGTAGTAATTCATATAATAATTTCGAATTACTAACTGGTAAACAAATAACGATGCGTTTTGTGGTAAATAACGCATTTACTACTCTTGGTTCGAACGTTTATATTGTTGGGAATGTAAGTGAACTAGGAAATTGGAATCCTGATGAAGCAATAGGGCCAATGTTTAATCAAGTTATATATGAGTATCCTAGTTGGTATTATGATATAAGTGTTCCTGCCAATGAAAGCATAGAGTTTAAATTCATTAAAAAAGACGCTGTAGGAAACGTGGAGTGGGAGTCCGGTATTAACCATTCTGTTACAACTCCTCAAGATGGGACTGATACAGTAATTGTAGACTGGCAACAATAAATTTTATTGACAACCTAATCCGCTTACATTACATTAAAATGGAGAACAACTTAAGGGCAATGCTTTGTACAAATGACAACAACCCCGATTTCCAACACTACGGAAATCGGGGTTTTTATTTCAGAAAGGAGAAAATTAAATGCTAAAAGAAGCAATCTACCACCGCCCAAAGAATAACTTCGCATACGCTTATGACAAGGAAACATTACATATCGTACTGCAAACGAAAAAGAATGATATGGAGTCTGTCGCACTTCTGTTTGGAGACCCGTATGACTGGAAAGATGAGGTATGGCAGACGCAAACGGTTGAGATGATCAAGTCAGGATCGACCGCTTTACATGATTATTGGTTTATCGCAGTAAAACCTGAGTTCTACCGGATGCGCTATGGATTTCGCTGCTCGGATTCTAGTGAAACATGCTATTACACGGAGAGTGGTGTTTATTCTGATCCTCCAGCAGATATTTCCAATTACTTCTGCTTCCCATACTTGAATCAAATCGATGTCTTCCAAGCACCAGACTGGGTTAAGGACACTGTTTGGTATCAAATTTTTCCAGAACGGTTTGGAAACGGCGACCCATCATTAAATCCAGAGGGAACTTTACCATGGGGATCGGCTGCACCGACTGCTACAAACTTCTTTGGCGGTGATTTCCTAGGTGTAATCGATTCCCTGGATTATCTAGTTGATTTAGGAATTAATGGCATCTATTTCACACCAATTTTTAAAGCATATTCCAATCATAAATATGACACGATTGATTACATGGAAATTGATCCGCAATTTGGAGATAAGGAAACTTTTCGCCGCCTTGTGCGTGAATGTCACCAGCGGGGAATTCGTGTCATGCTTGACGCGGTATTTAATCATAGCGGCTATTATTTCCCTCCATTTCAAGATGTACTGGATAAACAAGAGAAATCAGCTTACACGGAGTGGTTCCATCTTCGAGAATTCCCTGTAAAACCAGAGCCAGTACCAAACTATCATGCGTTTGGCTTTGTTGGATCCATGCCGAAGCTCAATACGGAAAATTCGGAAGTGAAAGCCTATTTATTGAAAGTTGCCCGCTACTGGATTGAAGAATTTGATATTGACGGGTGGCGTTTAGATGTCGCGAATGAGGTGGATCACCAGTTTTGGAGAGATTTTCGAAAAGAAGTGAAAGCAGTGAAACCGGATGCTTATATATTAGGAGAAATTTGGCATGATTCAATGCCTTGGCTTGGCGGCGACCAATTCGATGCTGTCATGAATTATCCGTTTACAAATAGTGCAATCGATTTTCTTGCAAAAAATGAGCGATCTCCTGAAGACTTCGCGAATTCCATTACCAATGTATTGCATATGTATCCGGCGAATGTGAATGAAGTTGCCTTTAATTTGCTTGATAGCCACGACACACCGCGGATTTTGACATTAGCAGATGGCGAGTTGGATCGTGTGAAACTTCTATATCTCTTTCAGCTCTCTTTCATTGGTACACCTTGTATCTATTATGGGGATGAAATTGGGATGGAAGGCGGTCAAGATCCGGGTTGCCGCGCATGTATGATATGGGACGAAACGAAGCAAGATAAAGAGTTGTTTACGTATGTTAAAAATCTGATTACAATGCGAAAAACAATTCCTGCTTTTGGAAATGATGGTACATTCCAAATCGTTATGTACGATAATGAAGCAAATACATTAGTCTATCAAAAGCAAGCGGGTAACCGGCGTATCCTTTATGTTATAAATAATAGTACGGAGGAACAGACGTTAGCTTTACCAGATTTTCCTGAAAAATATTGTAGTGAACTACTTGTTGGAACTAGCATCAATACAGCCTATTCCCACGAGTCTATTCAACTGACAGCGTTAGATAAGATAAAAGTCTCTCCATTAGGTTTTCGCATTTTTGAGTATAAGAATTAGTAGATAATTTAAAGCTAGAAAATTACGACCCTAGATGATTAAATTACTTAAGGACAGTTCTTGTTAAAATAAACCACAAGAACTGTCCTAACATCAAATTTTGTCCGTCCACTTATCCTATCTGTTACTTTTTTCTATAGTAAAAACCACAGAGAGGATAACACCCCTGTGGTTTTCTCAATCGTTATAAATGATTAGTGCGTCGCTCCACCAACCATTTTCACATCTTCTTTTCCATCAAATTCAACAATTGCTTCGATTGCAGCTGTGATCCCTTTTACTAAATCATCAAGGCTCATCGATGCTGTCTCCGGGCGATCAATCACTTGATCCGTTAAGAACGGGATATGCATGAAACCAGCCTTCGCATTTGGAAATTCTGTATGCGTCAAATAAAGTGTTTGATACATGATATGGTTACAAACGAAAGTACCTGCCGTATTGGAAATAGATGCTGGAACACCTGCATTTTTCATCGCATCGACCATCGCTTTTATCGGCAATTGGGAGAAATAAGCACTTTCTCCGTCTGGCTGAATCGGCGTATCAATTGGCTGATTCCCTTCATTATCAGGAATGCGTGCATCATCTTGGTTGATTGCTACACGCTCAGGTGTTAACCCGAAACGGCCTCCTGCCTGGCCAATGTTTAGTATATAATCCGGCTCCTCTTTCTTCATTGCGTCTTTTACAACTTCAGCACTTTTAAAGAAAACAGTCGGGATTTCCAATTTGATGATTGTAGCCCCTTTGATTTCATCAGGCAGTCTTTTCACTGCTTCAATCGCAGGGTTAGTCGTATCTCCACCGAATGGATCAAAACCTGTAACTAAAATTTTCATTTCTTTCATCTCCTATATCTCATGTTGTGTGCGTTGTTAATTAATACTAAAATGCCCAGAAATACATTAACCCGATATGGATAACGATCATTGTAACAGCAACTGGTGCTTGAACTTTTATGACGCCAAATTGATCCTTCATTTGCAGGAGTGCAACCGGGAGAGCATTGAAGTTCCCAGCCATCGGTGTTAAGAGCGTCCCGCAGAATCCGGCAGTCATGGCGAGCGCACTGGCAATAACAGGGTCACCGCCCGCGGCCATGACAAATGGAACTCCAATTCCTGCTGTAATAACCGTGAATGCCGCAAATGCATTACCCATAATCATCGTAAAGATAACCATCCCCATTACGTATGCAATAACACCTGCTAACTGGCTGCCCTCGGGAACAATACCACCAATTATATCAGCAATAACGTCCCCAACACCAGAGACCGTAAAAATGACTCCAAGGGCTGCGAGTAATTGCGGCAGCATACCTGTTGTACCAACTTGCTGTACCATCCGGTCACTTTCAATAAGAATCTCTCTATTTTTAGGTTTAATAATAACAACAGCAACGATCGTCGCAATGATAGATGAAATACCGATTACCGATGCACTAGATTCAGGTATTATTGTAGCAACCACTAATGCAATTAATGCCAATAATATGACCGGGATAAATATTTTATTATTCAAACGGTCGGATTCAGCATCAGCTTTCTTCGGATCCGGATTATAGACGTCTCCCATATTTACTTGTTTGAACAGTGTCAACACACCAAGAATGACTACTAAAATACCGCTTATCATAGAAGGGATGTATTCACCTACAGCGAATAGAACCCCGATAATCAACCAGAATAAGCCACTGCCTAAGCGGGTAGGGTTTGTTTCATCCATAAATACGCGAACTGCTGTATAAACTAGTTGAATTCCTATAAGAATAAAGAAAAATTCTAATAAATTAGCGAAAAATGTTTCCATAACCTCTACCCCCTATTCCTTTTAGATTGATTGTTTTTAAGTTTTTTATCAAATCGCTGGTTATCTATAATCCCAACGATAATCATGATAATTGCAATAGGAATAGAGGCTTTTGCAATTTCAATAGCTGGTGCATAATAGCCTAGTGATTCTAGTGAACCAGAAATTAATAGGACACCACCTGCTGCAACGAACGTATTTTGACCATAGAAATTACCGTAGTTTTCCATAGCTGCGGATCTAGCTTTAATTTGTTCTTTTTCTTTCTCATCTAATTCACCAACAGTAGTTTTTGCAGCAGCCTCCGCCATTGGTTGAACTAATGGACGAACAAATTGCGGATGTCCACCTAGACGGATCGAGAACAACCCCGCCAATTCGCGGATAAATAAATAAACGCTTAAGAATTTCCCTGCTGTTAAACTTTTCACCTTTTGAATGATTTTTACTGCTTGTTCTTTTAACCCATGCGATTCAGCTAGTCCAATCAATGGCAGCGTAAGTAAGAATAAGGTAACAATGCGGTTATCCACGAATGCTTGCCCTAAACTGGACAAAAATTCCGGGAAAGATAAACCAGAAACAAGTGCAGTTGCAAGAGCTGCGATGATTACAATTGCTATCGTATCAAATTTCAGTAAAAAGCCGACTACGATAACGACAATACCGATTAACTTTATCCATTCCAAACGATCACTTCCCTCTTAGATGTAAAAATCTTGCTGATTAAAGAATCAAAATAGTACTTATAATGCTTATTATCATAGCTTATTGAAGTTTATTGCTCAAGTGGGGAAAAATGGCAAACAAAGCCATCGTTTTGAGCGTTTGGTTGAAATGATGGGAATGTAAACGGTAAACAAATAGATAAAAATATTTTAGAAAAAGTTACTGGAAATGTTAACTGTCGATGAGAAATGGAGAAAACAAGAATACCGCGTCCTAAGCAAGTACGTACCGTTCCTTATACGGCGGTTCAACTATATGAAGCAAGAATTCGTAACGTTCCCTGGAGACTTTTAAGCCCTTGGAGACTTCAATGGAAGTTGCCAAGGGCTTTATTGTAAGGAAATATTATCGTATGGGGGGACAGTTATTGTGTGTTAATGTGGCGAAGTTCTTTCTCGTGTTGAATAACTTTACTTGCGGCAAATTCAGCTGTTTCCTGCGTTTCGTGAAGTTCAATCCGTATTCCACCTACTTTTTGGTTTAGGCTATCGAACTTTTGATCAATTTTATCAAAGCGTTTATCCACTTCTTGGAAACGTTGATCGACTTCATCAAAGCGCTTGTCCACTTCTTGGAATCGTTGATCGACTTCATCAAAGCGCTTGTCCACTTCTTGGAATCGTTGATCGACTTCATCAAAGCGCTTGTCCACTTCTTGGAATCGTTGATCGACTTCATCAAAGCGCTTGTCCATTTTTTCATTGATCTGCTTCGAATGTTCATGTAATGCATTTAAAATCTCCTTCAAAACTACCTTTTCTTCCACCGGTTCCCACCTCCTTGTTTCTATTATAGCTTGTCTACGGAGATTTGAGAAGCCTACATTTATAATTGAAGCGCATCTCTGTCGCCGACTAAGAACAAAAAAAGCTGTCGTTCGATTTATTGAACTCCAGCTTTTTTCCCATTACCGAGGCTATTGACGCTTCTTCGTTTTTTTATTATGAAGCTTCTCGTTTGTCGTTAGGGGCTCATTAGCAAATTCGTGGTCAAAGTTCTTAGAAAGTTTCTTCCTCACCGCTTGCTCATCACTGAAACCGCCATTACTTAACTTTTTCTTTGTCATTTGAACACCACCTCCTTATATATTCAGCATTTGCAGCAAAAATTATGAGCTCATTAAATATTCCTTGCTTCACATTACTAACATTTTAAATTATAATAAGATTTAACTAATTCGACACTCACGAACCGTACTATATTAATTAAAGGAGAAATGAAAAAATGCCAAACGGATCACATCAGACACAACTAGATTTACCAATTGAAAGAGTATGGGGATTTGTAAGTTCTATTAACAATTGGGCACCACTTGTCCCTGGTTATATCAACCACGAACTTATCAATGACTCCGAATCCACTTGGGAGTTTGAAGGCGATTTAGGATTCATGAAGAAAAAAATCAAACTAAAAGTTGATATTACCGAGTGGAGAGCGCCAAACCTTGTTACATTCAATTTATCCGGTCTGTCTGAGAACTTCTCTGGCGATGGCTATTTCGATGCAGAGAAAATCGATGAAAATTCCACGAAAATGACTGGATATCTAGATATAACAGCACATGGGGCAATGAGCCCGATGATTAATAAGATCTTAAAAAAATTTGTTCCAAAAACTACCGAGAAATTGACGATTTCCGTTGCTAATAGGATGAAAGAGGTAGCTGGAGAACGGGCTTAAGGTTTTAAGTTTCGAGCGGAGTGTGGATTCTCCGCTCTTTTATTGGTTAAATTCATTCATCTCGCTTACTCAAAAATTCGTTCGGTTCCTCTTCCTTTTCAGCGTTATAATTCTTAAATTGACTTTTACGGCCATTGCGATTCTCACCACTTTGGCCCCGTTCTTTAAATTGTCGATTTTTATTTTCTTCCATGAATCTAGCCTCCTTTAGAGATTTGTATTAGTTTCCCTTCTGGGAGTGGAATTATTCGAGCAGAGCGGATGAAGCATTAGAAAGTGCTTTGCAATGCAAAGCACTTTCTCATTTCATTTTGTTTAATCCGACGAGTTATGATCAAATTTATCTTTCATTTCTCCCATTTTCTTTTTAACGTCACCTTTTGCCTTATCAAATTTCCCTTCGGCTTGTTTGGAGAGATCACCTCTTGCTTTACCAAATTTATCCTTCACTTCTCCTTTAGCCTTATCAATCTCGCCACCTACTTTGTTTTTGAAACCTTCACTCATGTAGTCCACTCCTTTCTCACGCATTAACGGTCTGTAATACCCCACCTCTAAACATGAGACAAGCTCAACATGTGAAGGTGGGGCGGGCTAGACAGTCCGTAAATCCCTGATTCTGTTCAACTAACATTCAGTCGGGGAGGTAAGGAACGGTAAGGAACCCCCCCACTGAATGAAGTTTCACTTTATGTAGACAAATTTTCCCTTTTTCATCATGTTTAAACATGCACGTTTATTGAACATCTGACATTGAAGAGTGGACAACGGATATACGCTTTACACAACTAGAACAAACTCTTCTGTATCTTCTTCAACTGTAAGTGTTCTTGGTTTATTCATAAGTCTTGATTTTATGCATAGAATGCCCATAAGGCAACTTTTCTATTTCTGTCATAATTTGTAATAAACTTGTCCCAATTTTGTAAGCCGGTTTTACGTTTATCTTCCATGTAAGCGGAAACAATAATATTAAAAAGGAGGTATGTGCACCATGATGAATCAATCAGATAAGTACCTCGAGGAAACATTGCTTCAAGCGAAAAAACACGACCTTCCCCCGCATTACATTAGACAGCTCGAGTCAGAATTGAATCAACGACGTGAGAAAGAAAGAATGCTTACGATGAACATGTGTCGGAACAATCTTCTTAACTAAAATTTACTTTAAGCACCCTAGGGATTTGTGGGGTGCTTTGTCATTGCTATCGTATGTTTTCTCTTCATACTACGAATCTATCCACTTCTATTTTCCCGCGCAATCAGGTCATGTATATATATGAGTACGTTTCACATACTAAATCTTGGAGGTGCTGACATGTCAAAAGATACAGACCATGCAAAGAAAAAAAGAGCTAGATCCAGCGTGAATCCACAAGGGTATTCAGAGGATGTCGCTGTTCAGGAGCCCAAATCACAATTGGAACAGCGAGCAAAAAAGAAAAACACAAAAATATAAGTAGCTGAATCAGGGGTGTCCCTGGTTCAACTACTTGTTAAATGTAAGGAATAGGTTGAAATAACCGCTTACGATGGTAAGTGCTCAAGTTTTCCAGATTCCGCCGTCAAATATTCCTGTAAAGCTTGCTGGAGAGTTCCTTTCACTTCTGTCTGTAAAGTATTGCCTGCTCCTAAAGAGGCTATTTTCTTCGCAAGTTGTGGTCTTAAGCCAGTCAGGACCGACTTGGAACCCATCACTCGTATACCATGTAACACGGTTTGGAAGGTATGGATAATATATTCGTCTATGTCGGGGATACCAGACAAGTCGATAATCAATGTTTCTATCTCTAATCTTGCAATTTCATTTAATACTTTTTCCACTATAATTTCCATTCGGTAAGAATCGAACTCACCGATGAGCGGTAAAACGGCTATCGCAGAGCTAACCGGGATGATTGGAACTGTCAGATGTTCAACAAGTTTCCGCTGATTCAAGAACAATTCATCTTTGTATTTGGAATAACTAATGAAAAAAGTATTTAAAAATTCATCAATTCCATCATTCATTTTCTTCTCCAATTCAAAAAAATCATCCAGCGAATTTGAAGTAGTGCCGGACGGGTTACATTCATGAAGGAGATGCCACAACGTGCGTCTTATTGCATGGACCCACTCCAATTTAAAGGATAGCGTCAAAGCGTGTTTTGCCCAGGCAATACCTTCTTTTTCTGCAAAAGCGATGAGCTCCTTCTCCTCGTCTCCCAATACATAAAGGCAGATATGCTCTGCATTTTTCAAAAGATCAATGTTTCCTTCTATTAAAATATGATTGATTTTCTCCGTAACATTTCCTGCCTCCGATAATAGCATGACCGGAAATCTTCCCTGTTATTCTTAATAAATGACTGAACGTTGTAAGTATGTGCCAATGGATGCCCCCCTTTTGTAATTAAAAACTGCTCACTAGGCTTATTCCCTCATTTTATAGTGACTAAACAAGGTAAGCGTGAAAATATTAGAGAAAGAATCAAATCTTGCCGATCGAGCTAATAGGAATAATCTAGACGGATTGCCTTTATAGAGGGTATAACCTTTAGCACCATAATTAAAAGGAACGCCTGTCACGTCCCTTTCTTTAATTCAGCTAACGCTTTATTTTCAATGGGAATGCGTACGGTCATTAAAGAAATATGGAGAATCGGGAAAAGAATTGCGGTGAAATAGGCTCCAAAAAGTATGGGAATAATGAATAACTCGATACCGACAATGATATAATTCGGGTGTTTTACATACTTGTAAGGTCCTCTGCTGATTAAAGAACGGTCAGGCAGGATAATGATTTTTGTATTCCAGAACGGTCCAAGCGATTGAATACACCAGACCCTTGCTGCTTGCGTTAGGAGAAAGAGCGCAAATACATAATTGTTTATTACAAAACCAGAATTATCACGGAGCGAAACCTCAGTCAAAATCGATAAGAAGAATAACAGATGAACAACAATAAACCATTTATAATGCTCCCTCCCCCACTCTATCCCTCCTCGTTCCAACATCCATTTTTCATTTCTTTTTGCAATAATTAATTCCACGATACGCTCTAACGCTATAAATATAAAAATCCACCAGAGATAAGCAGGCATCATTCACTCCACTCCAATAACAGTAATTCGGACGAGAAACCAGGCCCTAATGCAGATAAGATGCTTTTCTCTCCAGCTTTTATGCCTTCTTTCATCCATTCTTTTAGGACATATAAAACAGTGACGGACGACATATTTCCATGATCTCTTAACACGTTATAGGAATGCTTTAATTTAGCTTTTTCCACCTTTAATACTTCTTCCATCGCTTGCAACACTTTTACCCCACCCGGGTGGGCAATATAAGCGTGTATCGCTTCTTTTTTCACTTGAAATTGTTGAAAGAAAAGCTCGATATGTTCTTTCCAAAAAGATTCGACAAGCGAAGGGATGCTTTTTGCAAAAATAACTTCAAGCCCACTATTCGTTATATTCCAGCCCATTACCTCGGTGCTATTCTTTTTTGTACGTGAACTTGTCCCTTTCACTTGCGGGACAGCCTGTTTCTTATGCTTCAAGTATGGCGAATTCTCTCCAACCAGTAGTGCCGCACCCACTCCATCCCCAAATAACGCGGTGCCAACAAGGTTACTTTTACGATGGTCTCCTTTTTGAAAAGTAACCCCGCAAAATTCGCAGCATATGATAAGTGCAGTTTTTTCAGGGTGTGCCTTGACCCAGTCATGAGCCCTTGACAAACCGATTGCTCCACCTGCACAGCCCAATCCCCAGAGCGGCATTCGTTGAACGTCTTGCCGGAAGGACCTTTCATTAAGCAGAAAAGCATCGATCGTGGGAGTTGATAGGCCTGAACTGGATACATAAATAATTAAATCTACCGCTTCATAAGGAATGGAATTTGTTAGAAAGTGGTCATTTTGCAAACAATCATCAATTGCTTCAAGCGAATGGCTAATTGCATTTTCTTGATAGATATTATTTTTCTCTGCAAAAGTGTGCTCTTCTTCAAACCATGTTTTAGCTACGGCAAATTGCCGATTCTCAATCTGGGCATTGTCGAACACGGGAAGTAGCCGTTTGACCTCACGATTGGTATAGCCAAATACGTTCTGGACTAATTCTTTTACTTCTTCTTGGTTGATGTTGTGTTTCGGGATACTCGTGCCAACTGAACATATGTATGACATAACTTCACCTTTTGAATTCATATTTTTTATAGTTTCCCCAGGTTGGAAGTTATGATTCATAGATAGACGTGTAAATTCTCAAAATAAAAAGAAGCCGTATCTTGCCAGCTTCAATCTTTTATCGGTGCGTATTTTGTTCTTGATCATACGGGGATTTCTCTACTCAAAATGGATATAGAATATTTTTAACTCATACCAAACCACATTCCACCGACAAGAAAGCCAAGACCTGTTTCCCAAAACCATAGAAATACTACCATAATAAGAAACCAGGAAATTCTCCAAATTTTATTAGAACCAACAAATTGAATAATGTAAAAGATGAGCCAAAATACCAATGAGGAACCAGTAATAAACCACATTCCTGAGCTGATTCCTCCTTCACCTATTCCTGCTCCGAATAAGGCCAAGAGATTAAACGATAGTAATAAAAGTAAAATAATAATGTTATATATATGAAAAGCCCTCTTACTCAATTAAATCACTCCCTCTATTTACTTTAACCTTCTCTCTAATTCACAATTCCACAACATTTGCTATGGTTCGGGGAGGGATAGCACTTTTAACTGGGGGAAAAACCGGTGGCTATAAGCGATATTTTGGGCAGCACACACGTTGTGGCACCCCCTTTTCGGAAAAGAAACTAGATACCATTATGCTAACCAAAAATGAGAAACATACATTCTATTTAATCTATTATTCTAATAAATCTTATGCTATAATCTGTGTAACAACTACATAAGTATGGCGGACGGTTAACCATCTTCCTATGGAAAAAAGGTGGTCTTCTTGTAAATCAGGGAATGAGATTCCTTGTCTTAAGAATAACGTATGAAAAAACTGGATGCAAGACAATTTTGTTCCATAAAAAATGCATAGCTATAACTGGATTTCTCAGAGCAGTAAAACCACATAGATTTGAGAGGTTGCTCTCGAACCCCCTATTTAATTTTATTTTTTAAATATTATGTTAGAATGAAAACTAACAACTAATTTACAAGAAATGAGGTGAAAAAATGGCAACATATTACACACTTGGAATAGTAAAGAATTTTACAGCAACATCATTTGGAGCATTGTCCGAGAATGAATGGAAAAACTTCTTAAATGAACGGTTCGATTTAGAGCAATACAGCTTACATGTTGATGACAAGGCAGTGAAAGGTACTTTGAAAGAGAGTGTCTTCGAGGAGCATATTGAGGATTTTTATATGAAATTAGTCGCTATGATTGGAGACGACTATATTTTAAATTGGTATAATGATCACCAGACGAATTTGGACAGTTATGAGCATTGGGTTACGGAATTAAGATGGAAGCAAGAAGGGATCCCTATTACGTTGACAAGTGAACTGGCATTGCTGTTTACTGAAGGAAAAGTTGGAGCTGAGGAATTTATTATAGAGCCAAAACTTATAAATTGGCTATTTAGACATGCAAACCTATCAAATAAATTAACGGGTTGTGTAATGAGTGGTATTGTTGGATGAACATAGCAACTCCTAAGCATTTTTTGTTCGGATTAACTTAGGTAGAGAATCATCATAATATAAGAAACCGCTCCATGCTGATCACATGAAGCGGCAAAGCGTGTAATAGCCCTTCAAGGGGACGACTCGCTGGGAGTAAGAAATAACTACCCTTCAGCTTGTGCGGCTTCAAGGGTGGTTATTTTCTCTTTTCTGACAATATAGCCACGAAGTCTTTAGATACGTTTCTATATTCAATTATTATTCGAACTCAGACTGAAACAAATTTATTTTGTTCCAATCTGTTTTACTTTTTTCAATCTTTCTTCTGCAATCGCCTGTAATTTAAACTTTTGAATTTTCCCGGTTCCCGTCAGCGGCCATTCGGAGGCCTCCACAAACCAAATATGTCTCGGTATTTTAAAACGGGCTACACGTTCCCGGCACAGGTTTCTGATTTCTTGCTTCGAGCAGCTCTCCCCTTCTTTCAATTCAATGAACGCTGCACCAGTTTCAGTCGTTAACTTATCTGGCACACCAACAATGTATACTTGATTGACAGCAGGATGCATTGAAATAACGTCCTCTACCTCTTTTGGAGCTACGGTTTCTCCGGATACCTTGTAGAGGTCCTTACTTCTTCCTAATAGCCGAATATAGCCATTCTTATCAATGGTTCCTAGATCGCCGCTACGGACATAGCCTTCTTCATCAATCGCAAAAGCCGTTTCCTCCGGTTTTTTATAATAGCCTTTTGTTACAACGTTGCCTCGAACTGCTAACTCACCAACGGAACCGCTTGGTAAGGTTTCCCCAGAACCTGGATCAATTACCTTATATGTTACACTTTTATCTCCAAACTCCGGGTCTCCTGCTACTCCAGCTGTTTTCACCTTTCCAACAGTTGTCGATATAATTTCTAAAGGATCACCGATTTCTGTCAGCATTGTTGTAGAGGCTGCTTCCGTTCCCCCACAACCTGTACCAATCTCTGTCACTGCCAGCTCTTCTACTGCACGTTTCCACAGAGGAACTGGTGATGGAGCTGCACAACATAACAACGCATAGAGATGATTCAGTTTGGTATTTTTGATTTCCGGTCGATTCAATAAAGCTACCAGCATCGAAGGAACCGCCTGAAAATCATGCACATTGTATTTTTCCATCAATTCCAATGATTGCAATGGCTGAAAGGCCTGACAGGTAACCATCCCTCCCCCTAAAAAGGAGGCTGCAAATAAACCTTCTTGTAGAAAATAAACATGATACATCGGAATCGGTGCATAAATTCGTCTTCCTGTTTCATAAGCCCTTGTATAACAAGTCGCAAATCCGGAACGCAGCATCATATCATCCGTAAGCATCACACCTTTTGGCAAACCGGTAGATCCTGACGTATAAATAATCGCAGCACAGGAATCAGGATTAGTTGTTTCCAGCATACGTTGATCAACAACCGCATTCTCTACCGCTTCTGCCCCCTTTATAAAATAATTCCAATGTTGGTAAATTGCCGGAGCTTCTTCCTTCTTCATTGGAATACAAACAGCCTGTTTAAAAGGACTGTCCGCTTCCCTCTGAAGGGTTGCTATTACGCCTTTTAAGGATTCCGCGTGTTCTTTTTTATTTGCAACCTGATGTAAGAAAAGCCAGTTTGTATCCGATTGGCGAAGCATATAGGTCAACTCTTCCTTTTGAAGCTGTGTATTCAACGGAACAACAATAGCTCCAATCATCGAAGAAGCAATAAATAAAGCGATGTAATCTGGATCATTTTCCATTAAGATAGCGACATGATCATCCGGCTGTACACCCAGCTGAATCATTGCTTTGGCATAACGTCGTGACCTTTCCCAAATCTCTTCGTATGTCACAGTATCTTCCGGCATCATAATCAGCGGATAATCCCGGTAATGTCGACATTGCTCCTTGAAATGGGCTGCAATTGTCTTTTTCTCCCATTTAGGATAAGCCGATTTTAATGCCTCTCTTCTTTGCTCTACACTTAATCGAGTTTCTTGCATCTTTATCCCTCCATTCATCCTTTCATTCATTAAGGAGCCTGCCAAATAAGAATTCCATTTTGACCGCCAAAGCCAAATGAATTACTCATCGCTGTTGTAATACGCTGCTTGCGGCTCTTATTCGGAATGATATCTAAAGATGCTTGTTCATCACGAATATTAGAATGAAGTGTTGCAGGAAGCATCCCTGTTTCTAGTGCTCTGATGCACGCAATACTCTCAATCGCTCCCGCTGCACCAAGTAAATGACCTACACTTCCTTTAATGGAGCTGACAGGTATTTCATCTAGCCTCTCCCCGAAGATAAGTCTTAATGCCTTCGTTTCTGCAATATCTCCAGCTGGTGTTGACGTCGCATGTGCATTAATATAATCAATATCAGCAGGAGTTAATCCTGACGAACGAAGCGCTCGCTCAATTGCCAATGCAGCGCTGGTTCCTTCAGGGTCTGGCGACGTATCATGATATGCATCATTGGAAGCCCCGTAACCTTTTAATATTGCATAAATATGTGCCCCCCTTGCCTTGGCATGTTCTAATGGCTCCAGGACAAACAAGCCTGCCCTTCTCCCATTACCATTCCTGTCCGCTCTTTATCGAACGGACGAGACCATGTCGAAAAGTCTTCCGGCCCTTTCGTTGCTAGTGCCCCCGCATCTCCTAATCCAGACAGAAATGCATTGGACCAAAGGCTATCTACTCCTCCAGCAAGAATATAATCTACATCATCTCGGAAAAACCAGTAAGCAGATTCTCCAATCGCATTCGCTGAAGCCGCACAAGCCGTTACATATGTATTAGATGGACCGCGAAAACCATATTGTATGGAAATCGTACTTGCCGCTGCATTGGGAATCGACTTGGAAATCATACGAGGTCCAACTCGTTTTGCACGCCCTGTTGCGAGCTTTTCCGAAGCCTGCTCTAGCGACTGAATACCGCCAAATGCTGTTCCAATCGCTGTTCCAATTCGATCTCTTTCCACGCCAGCTGCAAAGGATTCTCCATCACCTTTTAACAATTCTGCATCTTTTAGCGCCTCTTCGGCTGCAATTAATGCTAACTGTGTAAAATAATCCGTGTTTCTGGCAATCTTTTTAGAAAGAAAATCCGTTGCATGAAATTCTGGAACACGCGCACCAACCTTTGCCCACCTACGTAACTCCTCATCCGTCACTTCCGCTACAGCAGAACGATTGGCAATTAAATTATCCCAGAATGTCGATACACCCATTCCAAATGGAGAGGCAGCCCCCATCCCAGTTACCGCAATCTCTATTTGTTTCATGATCACTGCTCCTTTGTATGAATATCATTGTAATAAAGTGAAACTTCATTCAGTGGGTTTTTCCTTCCCCCACTGAATGTTAGTTGAACAGAATCAGGGATTTACGGACTGTATATCCCCCACCTTCACATCTTGGGCTTCCTTCCATGTTTAGAGGTGGGCTATTACAGACCGGTAATGCGTGATAAAAATATGTGCATACTACTATTTTTCGTGATTAACAAAATAAGCAACCATTCAAAATCTATCATTTGTTAATTAGAACGATGATTATAGGTATAAAACTAGTATACTTCAAAAAAGCGCTTACTTCATTTTCATTGCCTACCATTAGGAGAAATTAAAAGAACTCAGGAATGGCTTACACTACAACTTTTCGGCAAATAGAAACAGCTGAGGATTCAATAGTCAGATGAGTTCAAGGTTATTTTCATCTCCACTTTAACTGGAAAATTCGGCAGTAAAAAATAACTACTCTTCTGCTTGCGAGGCTTCAGGGGTAGTTATTTTCTTTCTTCTAACAATACAGCTATAATGAACTACTTTCCGGATTTAATTTGTTTAAATAACTTTAGCGTGTCTGTTATTTGTGCTTGGTCTGGTTGACTAATATCTTCTAGTGGTGCTCCCATGACAATACTTATATACTCTTGATTTTCTACTACTCCGAGGGTTGCCCAACATTGCCCCGCTTCATAGGTTGTACCTGATTTTCCACCAATAATCTCAAACCCTTCTTGCTCCTCTTTATTCAGAAAGGTAAGAACAGTTGATTCTAATAAAATTCCCTCAGGGTGATCAGGCGTTGATGTGGTTTGAAAGGTCTCTTTTGTAAAAATCGCCTTAAAATGACCGTTATCTAATGCATAATCTAAAAGTTTTGCCATATCATAAGCCGTTGTATATTGTTTTTTATCGTGGAGCCCATCTGGATTCGTAAAATGTGTGTCCTCTAACCCTAGTTGCGCAGCCTTTGCATTCATCATCTGAACAAAGTCTTTTACATTTCCCGCTACATGAATGGCTAAAGAGTTGGCGGCTTCACCACCTGAACTTAGAATCGTTCCATACAGCAGATCTCGATAAGTGACTGCCTCTCTCCCATAAAATCCTGCCATCGAAGCATTTTGATCGACCATATCTTGGTATGTTTCTACATCTATTGGAGTAATTTCAGATAAGTTATCAATATTTTCCAAGGCGACAATCGCTGTCATTATTTTGGTCAGTGAAGCAGGATATGTTTTAGAGTGTATATTTTTTTCATAAATAGTATTCCCTGTTTCTCTATCAAACAGATAAATGTATGGGCTGGTATATCCATCATTACGTAAAGGAGAAAAATATTCATAAATTTTATCCCCTACTTTAAATAATACAAATATGGTAACAACCGCAATGATTAAAATCTTTATAAATCTCGAGAGTTTTTTCATACTAGTATTCCTTTACATATTTTTCCTATCGTATACCTCAACAAAAGAGCACCTTTAATTGATACATTTATTGTATCAAAGTAGAAATAAAAGGAAAGGCTCCTCTTCCATTGATTCTCGGTAAAACAATGGTAAAGGAACCTGTCCTTCATGCTTTATTTAATATATAACAGAGACGAAATACAAGATTAGATACTAATCATCTATCAAATTATTTATATCTTCCTCAGAGTGCCTTAAACTCGCAAACCATTCTTCCACAAGTTTAACTCCATCAATCAGTTCAATATTTAATCCTTGTGCATAGTGTCTTGCATTTTCGGTAAAAGATCCGGTAGTAATAACATAGCCACCAACCGCATCCCGTTTTACCATATTCGAATGAATGAGTGCAATCGGGTCAAAAGGCAGGTCTTCTTCATAGCATTTTACTTGGCCTAGATATAATCCGGAACCAGTTGTATGTTCAAAATCCACACCTTGATCATTACTGGAAGGAGAAACCCAAATACTTCCGCCTCTACTTGTTTTCATAAGGTCCGCAACAAACGATTCAAAGGAAATAGGATTACCTTTAAGATAAATGCTAGAATAATTTACCGGTTGCTCTGCTGATTCTGTTTTGAATCGTAAATACAACCCCATAGCTAGGGTCTTCTTCAATTCCTCACTTGCTTCGATATGTCGATCAATGAGCGAGTTTATCCGTTGGTGTTTCCTTTTTGTATAACGGAAATGAAGGAATGCAGCCAGTAGGACTAAACCGATAATTAATTCTAAAACTAACATCTTGTGTCACTCCCTAAACTATCATGTTAGTAATATTTATTAACATGATTGATAGGAAGTATACAAGGCGTATAGAATAATGACTAACAATATAGATTCATTTTAGCATATAGGTGGGCATAATTTTGTATTTATGAGTGAATTGGTCAGTCCTAGTAACTTATTGAGTAATTTTACGTCCCTCGTTACCGATGTCTTCAATTGTTTTCACTATCCCAGGTTATTCACTCTTCATTGTTCATCATGGTAATTATCATGCGGCAAAATTACCCTTTTTTCACAGGGGTGCCGAGCAACACAGATGTTTTTGTTTTTCCGTAGGGTAAAAGACTTTCCACCAATCGGGTGAGTTCCCCAATATCATATAGAGCCGCTTTGATGTAATAATGAACATGGCCTGTAGCTCGATGGCATTCGATCACAGCGGGTTCACTTGCAAGCTTTTCTTCAATTTTATTTAGAGGTTCCAGTATATCGCTTAATTCAATGATAACTAACAATTTCCGCCCGATTGCTTCAGGTGATATCAAGGCAGTATAGCCTTCTATCATACCTTTTTCTTCCAAGCGCTTCACTCTTTCGGCCACACTAGGACGACTAAGTGCCATTCTCTCCGACAGTTTACTTATTGAAATTCGCCCGTCCTCTTGCAGTAATGTTATCAGTTTGATATCTAATTCATCCATCCTTAATCCTCCTTTTTCAATATGATAAGTATATTAGTATATTTTTATTCAATTAGAAGGTTCTTTTAATTGAATTAATTCACTTTTGTATATAATAATTTAAAATTTCTACTATTATTATATGTAATATAATCTTGTTTGAAAAGGGATAAAAATTTTAAAAAGGAGGCAAGCTTTTTTGTAGTGGTCAAACAAGTGAAAAAAAATGAAAAAGAGGAGACATGATGAATAACACATTAAGAATCATTATTTTAGCAGGTACCTTCGTGTCATTTATATTGGGCGCTGGTACGGCGACGGGCTAAGAGATTCTGCAATTTTTCGTTTCATTCGGCTACTTAGGTATAGGTGCTATTATAATAGCTGCTGTTATCCATATGTGGTTCGGAGCCTATGCGATGGACACGGGACTGCGTTTACAGGCGAAAGATTCAAAAGAAGTCTTTATATATTTTTGTGGAAAATACCTAGGAATATTCTTCTATTGGTTTGCCCAGTTATTCATACTAGTCGTATTTGTCGTCATGATTTCTGGTGCAGGTGCAACCGTTTCGGAACACTTTGGGGTAGGTGTCGTTCCCGGACGTGCCTTAATGGCTATCCTTGTTATGATTACAGCTTTATTACGTTTAGACACCATCGTAAAGATTTTGGGAATAGCGGGACCTATTATCGTAATCTTTGCAATTGTAGTAGGAGCAGGGAATTTTAATGTAGAAGGATTTGGACAAGCTGGAGATATCCTTAATAACATTCAAATTTCAACCGCAACAAATCACTGGTGGCAATCTGGCTTTGTTTATTCTTCTTTTGTTCTCCTAGTTGCCCTTCCTTTTTTAGCGAATGTAGGGAAAGAAGAAACAAGCAGAAAAAATGTCATCTTGGGAGGTACTCTTGGTGGATTGATTATGCTTATCGGGGTTTTTGCAATCTATATTGGCATCTTGTCCAACGTCGAAGAAACACATACGATGGATATTCCAACCTTGTTCTTAGCAAATCAAATCAGTCCTTCGCTTTCTCTAGTCTTTTCTATCATTCTATTGATTGCGATATATACCACTGCAGTAGGTATGTTGTGGACCGTCGCTGTACAATTTTCAAAAGGCGACACGAAGAAATATAGACTTATTACCATTGGATTAACAATTGTCGGATTTTTCGGTGGATTATTACCGTTTGCCAAAATTATTGATTTGGTTTACCCAATCGTCGGCTATATCGGTCTAATATTAATTGCAGGTATGCTCTATCGGCAATTCATCAATAAAGGAAACATTGATAAACAAAAATTTTAAAAATAGAAAATGAGGGTTATAACATGAGTAAATACGCAAGAAAAGATAATTATACAAGAGTGAAATTGAACATGCCATTTACTGGTATTACGTCATTTAGAAAATATCCAATATGTACAAACCTAGATGAACTAGATGCAGATTTTGCAATCATCGGTGTACCAAATGATATGACAACCGCATGGCGCTCCGGCACTAGAATGGGACCAAGATCCATTCGCGAACAATCCTCTCTTTATGGATTCGGGGGAGGATATGACCACGAAAGAGATATTATCTATAGCGATGAAGGTTGGAAAATAGTCGATTGTGGTGATGTATCCATCATCAATGGCGATGTAGAACAGAGCCACGAAAATACCGAGGAAGCCATTCGGAAAATCATTGAAAAGGGAGCAATTCCTATTGTGTTGGGGGGAGACCATTCGATAACATCTCCAGTCGCTTTTGCACTAGACAAACACGAAAAAGTGAACGTCGTACAGATTGACGCCCACTTGGACTGGTTGAAAGAAGCTTCTGGCCAACGTTTCACACTCAGTAGCCCAATGAGACGGATGTCGGAAATGCCGCATATTAACAAAATGGCTCAACTAGGTATTCGCGGTGTTGGGAGCAGTCAGAAGGAAGATTTTGATGATGCAAGAGAATATGGCAGTTCGATTCTATCACCAAAACAAATTCGAAAAATGGGTATCGAGGAAGCATTGAAAGATATGCCTGAAGGTGAAAAGTATTATGTTACCCTTGATATTGACGGTTTGGATGCGTCCATCGCACCTGGTGCAGGATCCCCTTCCCCTGGCGGATTCTTCTATGACGAGGTCAGTGAAATCTTGGAAGTCGTTGCCAAAAAAGGTGATGTCATTGGCTTTGATTTAGTTGAGGTGAATCCTTTATATGACCCTACAGGAGTGACTTCTCAAATCGCAGCAAGACTTATCATCGATTTTATGAACTTCATTATTCATGAGAAAAATCTTAAGCAAGCTGAACAAAGTTAAGATTACAATAATCTACTAAGATTTGTATTTCAGAAAAGCAATCCTTGTGTGGATTGCTTTTTTGTGTTTTTATGTTGGTGCATATTTTACATTAAGAAAAGAATTATGTCTTAGCGTAGTCTCTAGAGACCCAGCCGTTTCTTTTTACACACATGGCTCCGAAAGTAGTGCTTCCACTGAAATTTATTGTATTTCTGATGCTGCTAAGTCCATTAATCTAGATATCTCATGAATGCTTAATATTTCTTATTATGATTCCATATAAAGTCAACTTGTTGCGAATGTTAAGCTAAAAATTATCTTGTTACTCGTTTTTTTTATTGAGATAACTTTTAAAAATTATTCTAATGTTGATAAATCAATTTCTACTAAATAAGGGTTGCTTTCAAAAGACATAAGTTCATCTAATTCCAGCTCAAGCGGCTTGGACAAATCATCTATACCAACAATATCCTGTGCACCTTCAATTGATCCACCTGGTCTAACTTCTTTTTGCCCAATCGATAAATCCACATCGTCAACCATAAATACCTCGTCCGTTTCCACTCCATCTTGGAAACCTTTTAGCATGAAAGTCATGAAAGGCGAAGCTGATTCATCTGAATTATTGACCCAATCATATTCAATAATTAAAGCATCTTTTCCATCATAATCTACACCAAGGCTATAACTTTGAATAGTCATTTCGTATTCTCCCACATTGATTGGTTCGCCAAGGACAATCTCATTTCCTGATGATTCTTCAACTTCCACTTCTTCTTCCTGCTCTTCCTCTGCTTCTTCTATTTCTTCATTTTGTGCAACATCATTTGTTTCTGGTTCTGCATTTTCCTCTTGTTGACCTGATTCATTATTAGTATCTCCACAGGCTGATAAGACTAAAAGACCTGCAATCAATAAACCTAACCACTTTTTACTCACTTTTCTACCTCCATATGTATTCATTGTTTGTAAATATATTATTTTCCATTCTTTTATTCGATATAGATAGCCTACTTAACTTAACGCTCCTACAGTTGATATAACTTACTATTTTTCCTCCATCTAAGGTTTCTTTATAAACCTCCTAAAGTATTAGACTACAAAATGGCATCGCCCCCCCTTAGCAATCACTCCCTATAATATCATTTTACCAGTCATTTAAGCACAGTTCCTTATAACTATTATACTGTTATAATACGGATATTCAATAGGAATTGAAAACAACATTCGAATAATAACCAAATTTTAGTGGTTTTTTGAATCCTATCATCAAATAGATTGGATATTATTACAAAGGACGGAGGTACAGGTCCGTTGTTTGAATTACCTTGTTAATAAGATGACGAACAACCTGTCCCTATGTCCTTCCATAATGAAAATAGATCGATTGTTCTGTTCAATCCATTACTCAAATAAGTCTTATGCTATAATCTATACAGCAACTACATAAGTTTAGTGGGCGGTTAATCATCTTCCTATAGAAGGGAGGTGGTGGGATGACGACGTATGGAGCATTAAATCTAGTTGGCAACAAGAATTAACAATAATAATAGTAAAAAAAATATGCATAGGCCATAATAAGAAAGTAGCTTGATTCAACAAATAACATAAGAACGTTAAACGTCTCTCTATTCATAATAATTTCCTTTCAGTATATCGTTTAAATAGCAGAATCGTACGCTCTTCCACTTACACAGTTTAGTTTACATTCCCTATCTTGGAGTAATACTTTTTTTGACAAGGTACTTCAGTCATTTAATCAACTTTTATAATTTTGGCAGTTCCATTATAATTACCAATAGTGTCTACACCAACTCTTTCACCAAATTCCCCTGCATCTCCTCAAGCTGTCCAAAAAAACTCTCCACCCTACTCTTCCCAACTCTCCGATATTTCCCAAGAATTAGCAACTCCTTCGGCAAATCCCGAACCTTATCAATCCCATCCTGATTTAATTGCTTAATCAACCCAGGCATACCAGTAAAATTATCTACACTGATATCCACATTGCCCAAATCCTCCGTCACCACAATTTCACTAGACTTATAGAATAAGAACAACTCTCCTGGACGGCTGTTCATCAGCTTTTTCCTTCTAATTTCTTCCGCAACAAATTCTTTCAACTCTTTAAAGAATGTTTCAGAATGAGATTCAGTATAACGTGTTACCCTTAAATGGAAACCTTCCATTGAATGCGGCAGTTCACTCATTATTCTAGCTTGTTGCTCTCCACCTAGACGAACTAAAAACCGCTCCGACTCTTCAAAACGCTGTGGAAGTAGAAATGCATCACGCAAAAAGTAGGGGATATCGATGGAGTCATCTCCATAGTGAATCGTACGCACAGGAATAAATCCAGGCTCTTCATTGAAAGCCTCCTGCAATAAAAGCCTGGCCTTCCTCTTCTTCGGTTCCTCTGTTCTATCTTCTGCAGTCATCTCATTTCCTACAGATTCGACATCTTTCGGTTTCTCATGCGCAAGCGATTCCTTCAACAGATCTTCAATTTTCTTAAAACGCAATGCCATCTCTTCTAATCCATAGGAATGCTCCTGTTTCATGATTGGATCCACATAATCTGGAACTACAATCGTATACGATTCATACACTTCCACGAACCATTTCACAATCGTATGAATATGCTCCCAAGATGTGAGCGACTCCGAGAACCTGAATTGTCGTGTGTCATGTGCTGCCACGTTCCCTAATTTCCGAACCTCATGGAATGCATGTTTCACTTCTTCATTCAGCAACCCTTTATCATCCAAATTTTGAATCCGGGTTTTAATCGTTAAATACGGCTCATTGGGCATATTTTCGTGGATCATTACTTTTTCAAGCAATACTTCGATAAACGTTCTACTATGTGTCAACATCGAGCGAGGACTGTGATAGATAGCCTTTTCCAGTTCATCCAACGTCCTTGCCAATTCTTCTGATATATCCTCTAGAAACTGATAAAAATAACTTCCCATTTTCTGTTCTCCCTTGATGTAAATCTTAAAACAAATTGCTGATATGTATGTATTTATAGATAGAAAAATTTAATTTTGTGAGGTGTGTATTACTACCTATATCTTACCAGATTTGTTGCTTTCCAGCGAACAAATCTTCGTATAGGTAAAGTTGATCTATATTGTCATTTCAAACATGTACACGCTACATTAAAAATCCATGCAAGCACAAGGCTGCATGGAGTTCAAGGAAAGGTATCTTGAAGAATTGAATTCCGTAAAACAAAAAGAAGTACTTGAAGAAGACTTACGTGCCCTCCAGCTTGAAGGTTTTTTGGAATAACTTCAAGTTATATTCATAGATGCTTTTTTAATTTCTCTAACTCTTCCATTGTTAATTTTGTTACTTTAGAGATGAATTCTAAACTGGCTCCTTCTTTTATCATTTCCATTGCCACTTGCTTAACTCCTTCAACTCTACCTTCTTTTCTCCCTAACTCCTTCCCTTTCTCCTCATACGAAATTGGAATTTCCAATATTTTTTCAGCCTCTGGTAACTCCCTAATTTCCTTCATCAACTTTTCCTCCTCGTCTTCTGATAGTTTTAAATATGTTTCAAAGAAGCCATAAAAATGTGTGGATGAGTTTTTTATGAAGCTGATCATGTTTTGTGTAAGTCGACGTTTTTTCTCTAATAACTAGGGGCATTACCAAGATATCCCGTCCTTTTAAGATATTATGGTGAGGTGTCTAGAAGGTAATATTCTTCATCTATCTTAGCACATTTGTTCGGTCGTTTCAATGAAGTGTGAAAAACTATTATTCACGTATATGGTAACTTAAAAGTGAGCCACCATAACAATTACACATCTTCATACTCCAAGGAATGATAAAAAACAACTAAATCTTATATAAATATTTGGTATACTTACAGTAGAAATACTTCAAAGAAACTACCCTCAAAATTTAATAAGGAGTATCAATATGCCACGAAATATTCCCTCTGAAATTTATACCACTGTTCCCCCAGTCATAATGGAAGTAAAGGAGAAGGACAAAGAACGCGTTCGACCAAAGCCAAACAGAAAACGTTCGGATACTGCTTTACTCAAACGGATACCCTTGAACAAATTAATGGATCTAAAAGTTGATTATGCTTTTAAACAGTTATTTGGTACAGAAAAGAATAAACAAATCACTGTAGTATTTTTAAATGCAATTTTGCAAAAAACGAATCGCAACTCTATTAAAGACATCATTTTTATAAATGTAGAAGAAGTAGAGGAATATGACGGTGACAAGCAGTCACGATTAGATATAATCGTTGAAACTGAAACTGGTGAACGAATCAATGTGGAAATCCAGTTCACGGATCAGCATAATATGATTAACCGCTCGATTTATTATTGGTCAGGTATCTATCGCCGGCAAATGAAAAAGAGTATGGCTTATAAGGAACTAAGACCAGTCATTGCCATTAATATCATGAACTTCAATTACTTGATGCAAACGGATCGATTCCACACCACGTATCACCTGTACGAAGATGAAGAAAAGTTCAAGCTGACCGAGTTGATGGAATTTCATTTTATAGAAATACCTAAACTCATCCAGGCGTGGAAAAAAGAGCAGCTTGACCCTTGGAATGATATACTAGCAAGATGGTTATTACTTTTAGGAATTGTTGACAGGAAGAATAAAAAGGTTTATGATGACATTTTTCAAAAATTGGAGGAGATTGCAATGAACGATAAATCATTAGAGTCTGCCTTTAAAAATTGGGAAGAATTAAGTATGAATGATAAGGAGTACGCTGCTTATGAAGCAAGGCTAAAATATATTTTAGATGAAGAAGCTGCTAAACGAGAAATGGAACTGCGATTGAAAGAAGGACTCGAGGAAGGTAGAAAACGCATAATGAAGGAGGGATTAGAACAAGGGCTAGAACAAGGGCTCCAACAAGGTATAAAGCAAGGTTTATATGAAGGTTTAGAGCAAGGTAAAAAAATTGCTAACGAAACAACTGCACGACGCCTTCTAAGTAGCGGTATGGCGGTTGAAGAAGTAGCGAATTTTACAGAATTAACAGTATCACGTGTTGTAGAAATTAAACGTGAATTGAAAAAGAAATAATTACCACAAAAAAGGACTACAATTAGCTAATAAGCTAACTGTAGTCCTGCTTAGATGGAGCCTAGCGGGATCGAACCGCTGACCTCCTGCGTGCAAGGCAGGCGCTCTCCCAGCTGAGCTAAGGCCCCAAGATAAAATATATGTAAAATAGTTGGCTATTCTAGTCCTAAGCTGCTAAATAATAATGAATGGCTCATGCGCCCTAGAGAATTCGAACCTCTGACCTACAGCTTAGAAGGCTGTTGCTCTATCCAGCTGAGCTAAGAGCGCAACATAAACAATATATTTTCCTACAAAACTATGTATTGCCTATCCCAGAAACAAGTGTTTTTCTAATGGGCCTGAGTGGACTCGAACCACCGACCTCACGCTTATCAGGCGTGCGCTCTAACCAGCTGAGCTACAGGCCCATCATGAAATAAGAGCGGGTGAAGGGAATCGAACCCTCATCATCAGCTTGGAAGGCTGAGGTTTTACCACTAAACTACACCCGCATATGTAAAATGGAGGAGGTAGAGGGATTCGAACCCCCGCGCGGTTTGACCCGCCTGTCGGTTTTCAAGACCGATCCCTTCAGCCGGACTTGGGTATACCTCCGAACTATATGATGCTTCTTTAGATGAACCGATGGACCCTGCAGGACTCGAACCTGCGACCGATCGGTTATGAGCCGATAGCTCTAACCAACTGAGCTAAGGGTCCAGTATTTATGGGGTGACCGGTGGGAGTTGAATTCACTACCTCACTGGTATTTTTTATGCCCGTCATCTCTGAGCTGCTTTCACGCAATCAAATATGTATATGGCGCGCCCGAGAGGAGTCGAACCCCTAACCTTTTGATCCGTAGTCAAACGCTCTATCCAATTGAGCTACGGGCGCTTTATATGGTTCTGGGGTTCAGTCGGAACCAGACTCCGCGAAGGTTTAGAGATCCTCTGCAACTAGCGACTCCCGCCAAAACCGTGATTCAATTGATGAGCCATACAGGATTCGAACCTGTGACCCTCTGATTAAAAGTCAGATGCTCTACCGACTGAGCTAATGGCTCGCGTTGTAAGTTTGGTGCTGGTTTTATTATATGAGCTTGGAGTTTGAAAGCTCGTCGTGTTGCAAGCTTATTCGGCGATGCGTACACTCCTCGCAGGCCGCCTCAGAGAAGTTCACTCAAGGATGTAATTCGCGGCGTGCTCTACCGACTGAGCTAATGGCTCGTGTTGTAAGTTTGGTGCTGGTTTTATTATGTGAGCTTGGAGTTTGAAAGCTCGTCGTGTTCCAAGATTATTCGACGATGCGTACACTCCTCGTAGGCCGCCTCGGAGAAGTACATGCAAGGATGTAATTCGCATGCTCTACCAATTGAGCTAGGCCAACGTATATTATGTAGTGCTGCTTTTAAAAAAGTGGCTCGGGACGGAATCGAACCGCCGACACACGGATTTTCAGTCCGTTGCTCTACCAACTGAGCTACCGAGCCATGGAATATTACTGATTTTAATTAGCCTCTCGCTTCGGGTTCTGTTTCGAAGCATGTTCAAAGATGTTGTTGCTCGTCGTGTTGCAAGCTTATTCGGCGAAGTTGCACTCCTCGCATAGCTACAATGAAGTAATTCGAAGAAGTTTACGCTATGCTCTACCGACTGAGCTACCGAGCCATAATAATTCATTTATAATAGTGGCGGTCCGGACGGGACTCGAACCCGCGACCTCCTGCGTGACAGGCAGGCATTCTAACCAACTGAACTACCGGACCTTAATTGTATTTTTAAAAACATTAATGTTATTTGGTTGCACTTTCTAA
Organism: Oceanobacillus sp. AG; assembly: GCF_009746545.1. Classification (NCBI taxonomy): domain Bacteria; kingdom Bacillati; phylum Bacillota; class Bacilli; order Caryophanales; family Bacillaceae; genus Oceanobacillus; species Oceanobacillus sp. AG. Next base: position 852 of record NZ_WOWT01000024.1, on the reverse strand, counting down.
GTACCACCGATTCAACTAGCATTAATATTTTTTGGTTGCGGGGGCAGGATTTGAACCTGCGACCTTTGGGTTATGAGCCCAACGAGCTACCGGACTGCTCCACCCCGCGATAATAAGAAATATGCAAGTTTTGTTCATGCATAATAATAGAATAAGGACTGTTCATCGTGTTTCGAGATAATTCGGGGAAGCTTACACTTCTCACAAAGCCTATTCAGAGGTGTTTCGGCTTTGCTCCACTCCGTGATCGTAAAAATACATATAAATAATGGTGGAGGATGCAGGACTTGAACCTGCGACCCCCTGCTTGTAAGGCAGGTGCTCTCCCAACTGAGCTAATCCTCCGAAGCATCGGACATGCTAGTACATGTGTTGCAATAGGACGTTGCATATTTAATATGCCTTCCTAAAAAAATGGTGACCCGTACGGGATTCGAACCCGTGTTACCGCCGTGAAAGGGCGGTGTCTTAACCGCTTGACCAACGGGCCAATTAAGTTTTGGAAATAATTAGCTCCACACACAAAGTTTATAGCTGATTAACAGCCAATTGCCCAACCATTAAGGTGTAGTGAGGCGATTTAAAACAAAAAAATGCCTGGCGGCGTCCTACTCTCGCAGAGACAAAGTCTCAACTACCATCGGCGCTGGAAAGCTTAACTGCTGTGTTCGGTATGGGAACAGGTGTGACCTTTCCGCTATCGCTACCAGACATGAAATATATACTTATACCCTGAAAACTAAATAAGAGTAGATCACGACATCAAAATAGAAGTTAGTTAAGTCCTCGATCGATTAGTATTCGTCAGCTCCACATGTCACCATGCTTCTACCTCGAACCTATCAACCTCAT